>DASZWE010000684.1:0-14714 GCA_035546735.1 Puia sp. | reverse complement strand
TTCTGCTTCCGTGATCGCAAAGCCCTTTTCGGCCAGGTCGATCGCCGGCTGTATCAGCGTGGAGATAGGCAGACGGGCATATTTGAGCTCGGAGAAGATGCCGGCAATGGTTCCGGGCACGCCGGCTGCCAGGTGGCCATTCTGACTCAGGTCCGTGCGGGCGTTGCCGTTGGGATCCAGGTACATATCCCTGGTAGCTGCGCCGGGGGCTTTTTCCCTGAAATCCAGCGCTATGTTCTCGCCTGTCGCCCGATGTGCCACCATAAAGCCTCCGCCTCCGATGTTGCCTGCGCCGGGGTATACAACGGCCAGCGCCAGTTGAGTGGCGATGGCTGCGTCAAAGGCGTTGCCACCTTTCTGCAATATGGCGATCCCGGTCCGGCTGGCCAGCGGATGGGCTGAAACAACGGCCCCTTTTTTGGCGATGGTCTTTTTTTGGATCTTATAAGAATAGGGATTGCCTGTCTGTGCGGAAAGGGAACAGGTCACCAGCATAAGGAGTCCGGCGAGCAGGAGGCGCATAATAAAGTTGAATTTGAATGGAAAGGTACCATTTTTTTTGTCTTACATTCATGCTCCTTATTAAAGCCAAGAGAAAACAATTATGCAAAAGCTTACTGAACGGGCCGGAGGTCCGTTGTCCGAAGGACAGACATTAAATCTTTCCGTAAAACAGGCTATATTTCCCAGGAGGCACGTTTTACGGGCATTTTCACTGTACTTAGGACTGCTATTTTTTATGACCTCTTTTTCCCAGACCGTCCCAACCCCGGACATTTTTCTGGGATATAAGCTGGGGGATCATTATACTCCTCATTATAAGATCGTAAATTATTTCAGAGAGGTGGCCAAGGACGTACCCTCCCAGGTGAAATTGGAACAGTATGGAGAGACATATGAGGGACGTCCATTGATACTGGCGTTTATCGCTTCGCCGGAGAACCTTCAGCGGCTGGAAGATATCCGGCGGAATAATCTCCGGCTGGCAGGCGTATTAAAGGATGCGGTTAACGCCGACGAGAATGCTCCCGCTATTGTCTGGCTGAGCTATAATGTACATGGCAACGAGCCTTCGTGTTCCGAGGCTGCCATGAAGACCCTGTATTCTCTCGTTGATCCTGCCAATACCCGCGTCCGGGAATGGCTTCAGCATACTGTCATCGTCATCGATCCCTGTATCAATCCGGATGGCAGGGACCGTTATGTCAACTGGTTTACCATGGCTGTGGGGAAGAACGCCAATCCCGATCCTCAGTCGAGGGAGCACCGGGAACCATGGCCGGGAGGAAGGACCAATCACTACAATTTCGATCTCAACAGGGACTGGGCCTGGCAGACGCAGATAGAGACCCGGCAGCGGCTAAAAAAATACAATGCCTGGTTGCCCCAGGTACATGTGGATTTTCATGAGCAGGGATATAACAACCCCTATTATTTTGCTCCTGCGGCAGAGCCGTATCACGATGTGATAACTCCCTGGCAGCGGGAATTCCAGATACAGATAGGAAAGAACAATGCAAAATATTTCGACAGCCATGGCTGGCTTTATTTTACAAAAGAAGAGTTCGATCTTTTTTATCCCAGTTACGGAGATACATATCCCACTTATAACGGGGCCATCGGCATGACCTTCGAACAGGGAGGGTCGCCCCGGGGAGGTCTCGCAGTGGCTACGGCCAATGAGGATACGCTGACACTGGCCGACAGGCTGGAGCATCATTATACCACGGGCATCTCTACGATAGAAGTATCTTCTCAGAACGCCGCCCGTCTGATAAAGGAGTTCCATAAGTATTTCACGGATGCCCGGGAAAGGCCGGGTGGCGAGTTCAAGGCTTATCTCATCCGTAACGATCAGTATGGCGACAGGCTTGCCCGGCTGAAGGTGCTGCTCGACAAGAATAATATCGAGTGGGCGCCGGCTCCTGCGGCCAGTTATACAGGAGTGCAATACGAGACGGGCAAAACGGCTACCGTCAAGGCTGCTCCGGGAGACATCGTCATCAATACGAATCAGCCGAGGTCCAATCTGCTGAGAGTGTTGTTCGAACGGACCTCTCACATCAGCGACTCGGTGACCTATGATATTACGGCCTGGTCTGTTCCTTATGTATATGGATTGCAGGCGTATGGATTAAGTTCATATGTTACTGTCTCCGGGGCACAGCCTGCTGCACCTGTAGCCGCCGAGGCTCCCGCCAGCACCTATGCCTATGCCATTCGCTGGACGGGGATGAACAATGTGCGGTGTCTTTCCCAATTATTGGCAAAAGGGGTGAAGGTCCGGTATGCCGAACAGGCTTTTCAATCCGGGGGACAGGATTTCGAAAAAGGTACGTTGCTTATAACGGCCACGGGTAACGGCGCATTGGGAGATAAGCTCTGGCTCATAGTAAAGGCTGCCGCTCAGTCCACGGGTGTGACTTTATATCCCATTGCTTCGGGCTTTGTGGACAAGGGCGCGGATTTTGGCAGTGGTCATGTCCGTCTTATCCACAAGCCAAAAGTCGGTGTGCTGACAGGCGAGCAGGTGAGCTCGTTGAATGCCGGGGAAGTGTGGTATCTCTTCGACCAGGAGCTGGATTTTCCTATCAGCCAGCTGAATGCCGAGGACCTGGGTCGCCTGGACCTGAAGAACTATGATGTGCTGATCCTGCCCAATGGCTACTACAGGAGCCTGGCGGATAAGGCCGCGGCGGAGCCTTTGCGCAACTGGGTCCAGGCCGGCGGCAGGCTCATCCTCATGGAGAACGCCGTGGCGCAGCTGTCGAAGCTGGAATGGGGACTGAAAGAAAAAGGGGCGGATGAGAAGAAAGACGACGACAAGAAGAAGGACGATGACTATTCCTTACTGCATCACTATGGTGACAGACAGCGGGAAGAGGTGACGAGCAGCGTCCCCGGGGCCATCTACCGTGTGGAGCTGGATAATACGCATCCATTGGCCTTCGGCTACCCGAATAAGTATTATACGTTGAAACAGGATGACAAAGTCTATGAGTTCATCAAAGAGGGCGGCTGGAATGTAGGAGTTATTAAAAAAGATAATTATGTCAGTGGCTTTACGGGTAATAAGGCAAAGGAAAAGCTGAAGGACGGGCTCATTTTCGGTGTTCAGGACATGGGCCGGGGTGAGGTCGTATATATGGCGGATGACCCGTTGTTCCGCAGCTTTTGGGAGAATGGCAAGCTCTTATTTTGCAATGCCGTGTTCCTGGTAGGACAGTAGCAGTTCCCCGGGCCGCCGGATGCCCCGTATTGCGGCTTTCGCTACCGTTGGTGGATTTAGATGATATGATTAATAATTGAGCGCTAAATTGCAGCCCATGAGATGGATTTTATTGTTAACGCTGCTGGGCCTTGCAGCCGGAAGCAGGGCTCAGGCCCCCGAAACCTTAGGTTCCGCGGAAATATTCCTCCGCCTGAAAAAGCTCAATGTATTAGGGACGGTGCTTTATGTAGCGGCGCATCCTGATGACGAGAATTCCCGGCTTATTGCCTATATGGCGAAGGATAGGCTGTTACGGACGGGCTATCTGTCCATGACCCGGGGTGACGGCGGTCAGAATCTTATCGGCGACGAGCAGGGAGTAGAGCTGGGGCTGATACGTACACAGGAGATGCTGGCTGCACGCCGGATCGATGGGGCCGAGCAGTTCTTTACCCGGGCTTTTGATTTCGGCTTTACCAAGACGACGGCAGAGGCGCTTCGTACCTGGAATGAAGAGAAGATACTGAGCGACGTGGTCTGGGTGATAAGGAAGTTCCAGCCGGATGTGCTGATCACCCGATTCCCTGAGGACGGCCGCGCCGGCCATGGGCATCATTCCGCATCGGCGGTATTGGCGCATGAGGCATTCAAGGCGGCGGCCGACCCCAACAGATTCCCTGAACAATTCAAGTATGGCGTAAAGCCCTGGCGGGCCAAGCGCATTCTTTGGAATACCTTCAACTTTGGATCCACCAACACTACCAGCGAGGATCAGCTGAAGATCGATGTAGGGCTGTATAACCCCGTGCTGGGAAAGAGCTATGGCGAGATCGCGGCCGAGAGTCGTACGCAGCATAAGAGCCAGGGAGCAGCGCTCACACCCGCCCGTGGACAGTCCATGGAGTATTTTACCCTGGTGGATGGAGCCGCGGCGCACAACGACCCCATGGATGACGTCCCTTTGACCTGGAGCCGTGTAGAAGGGGGCGAGAAAGTGGAGAAGCTCGTCGACGAGGTCATAAAAAGCTATTCTCTGATGGACCCCGCGGCATCCGTTCCCGGGCTGGTAAAAGTATACAAAGCCATCTCCGAACTGAAGGACGGCTACTGGAAGACGCAGAAAAGCAAGGAAGTGCTACGGCTGATCGAGGCCTGCAGCGGTCTCTGGCTGGAAGCTTCCACCCGCAGCGGGTACACCGTACAGGGGGATGTATTGCCAGTAACCTTTGTCATAAACAACCGCCTGAATGTAAAAGCGTCCGTGGCAGAAATAAAAGTAGATGGCTTCGACACGCTTTATAAACAGGAGCTGGCCGCCAACAGGAATTATATCCTCCAAAAGAATATCAATGTCCCCGTGAAACAGCCTGTGACGCAGCCATACTGGCTGGCGGAAGAAATGTCGCCGGGATCGTACAACGTCAGTGATCAGCGTCTGATCGGCAATGCCCAGAGCCAGCCTGCTTTCGAGGCGACCTTTCATCTGGTCATCGACGGCGAGGACATCAGCTTTACCCGGCCTGTACAATACAAATTCACCGACCCCGTAAAAGGCGAGCTGTATCAACCTGTGACGGTTTTGCCGCCTGTGACGGCCCGGTTCGACCCGGACCTCGTACTGTTTGCCGACGGCGAGGAAAAGGATTTCCAGGTAGAAACAAAGGTCCGGGATGCGCGTGGCGGCAGGCCACAGGTGACGCTGACAAAGGCCCGCGATATCGCTATACAGGAAAAGGCCGCTGCAGGGTCGGATATTGTCTATTCAGCCCGGCCAGTGGATCACCAGCCTGGCATTGCCTGGTCCAGCCTCCTGTTCCAGCATGATGGGGAGCAGGACACTGCCCGTGAACTAAAGACCATCTCTTATGACCATATTCCCCGCATAGACTATTTCAGCCCCTCGCGGGAAAAATTCGTATCGACGGATCTAAAGACCCTCGGGCGGCGCATTGGATATATCGAAGGGGCGGGAGATAAGGTGCCGCAGGCATTGCAGCAGATGGGATACGAGGTGGTCATGCTACGGGAAAAGGATGTCACCGAGGGCACATTGCGGCAGATGGATGCCGTCATCACCGGTGTACGCGCCTATGATGTACATCCCTGGCTGACGGGTAAATATGACCTGCTGATGGAATATGTCAGGCAGGGCGGCAATCTCATCGTACAATACAATCGTGCCAACATCGGCAATACACGTGTGAAGATCGGGCCTTATCCTTTTGCGATCTCCAACAGCCGGGTGACGGACGAGACGGCCAAAGTGGATTTTTTGCTGCCGGATCATCCCGTGCTCAACTATCCCAATAAGATCACCGATAAAGATTTCGAGGGATGGATACAGGAGAGAGGCATTTATTTTATCGACCAGCTGGACCCGAAATACGAGGCGATACTGACCATGCACGATCCCGGCGAGGGACCTCAGAACGGGAGCCTGGTAACGACCAGCTACGGGAAGGGTAAGTTCGTGTATACGGGGCTGGTCTTTTTCCGGGAGCTGCCCGCTGGTGTGCCGGGAGCTTACCGGCTGCTGGCCAATATCATCGCATTAAATCAAAAGAAAGGGTTTTGACACCCCGAAAAGGAATTTTTTAATTATGCATCGCAGAAGAGATATTGCCATAGTGACGGCCATCGTCATCGGACTGGTGGTAGGACGTTTTATCAAACGGGCGACCTTCGGCCTGATCATCGGACTGGTGGTAGGATTGACCGTGGCGGCGTTGATCTCCAACAGGAACGCCAACAGGAATAAGAAATAGTCGTTGGCATCTGACAGTGAAAAATATGCGTTATGACAGAGGAAACACAGGAGGAGGAAGCGCCATTATTTAAGCGGTGGAGTGTCTGGTATATGCTGGTCATAGGCTTTTTAATATTGCTGATCCTGTTTTTTTATTTTCTTACCAAAAAATTTTCATGAGCCGGCCAGACTGGATCGTCCTGGTACTGACATTGCTTGGCATCATTGCCTATGGGTTGTATAAGGGCCGCACCAGCAGGGACCTGGATGGGTACTTCCTTGCCAACAGGATGGTCCCCTGGTACATGGTGCTGCTTGGCATCATGGGTACGCAGGCCAGCGCCGTCACATTTCTCTCGGCTCCCGGGCAGGCCTATACGGACGGCATGCGCTTTGTCCAATACTATTTCGGACTGCCATTGGCCATGGTGGTGCTCTGTATCACGTTCGTGCCCGCCTTCCGCCGGCTGAAGATCTACACCGCCTATGAGTTCCTGGAGCAGCGGTTCGACCTCAAGACCCGTACGTTGACCTCCTTCCTGTTCCTTTTGCAAAGAGGACTCTCCACGGGCATCAGCATCTCGGCCCCCTCCATCATACTTTCCTCTTTATTGGGATGGGATATCATCTGGACCAATATCTTTATGGGAGGGTTGCTCATCATCTATACCATGACAGGAGGCGCCAAGGCCGTCGCCTATACACAGCAGTTACAGCTGATCATCATATTCGCAGGGATGTTCATCGCGGGATATATGGTCATTCATCATCTCCCGGCAGGAGTAGGGATCTCCGAAGCGCTGCACATCGGCGGCAAGGCCGGCAAGCTGAATATCATTACTACGGGTGTGAGTTCGAAGGGCTTTGACTGGAACGATCGGTATAACCTGTTCAGCGGCATCATCGGGGGATTCTTTTTGGCGCTTTCTTATTTTGGTACGGATCAGTCACAGGTAGGGCGATATCTTACGGCGCGGTCTGTCAGTGAAAGTCGTCTGGGGCTATTGATGAACGGCCTGGTAAAAGTGCCTATGCAGTTCCTCATCCTCTTATTGGGAGTGCTGGTCTTTGCCTTTTATCAATTCAATAAAGAGCCGGTGTTCTTCAACCAGTCGCAGATCGATCTGCTGGCTTCGTCGAAATACAAGGATTCGCTGAAGGTATTGGAAAAGGCGTATGAGGCCACGGAATCAGCGAGGATCACCGCTCTGTCCTTTCCTCAACAATTGAAAGTCATCGAAGGTCAGAAGGCCGGGTACAAAGCTACTGTCAGGCGCTGGCTGAAAGACATCGGCGGGGATGACAACGATACCAATTATATTTTTTTGAGGTTTGTCGTTGATTATTTACCCAAAGGACTGGTAGGGCTGTTGATCGCCGTTATTTTTCTGGCGGCCTGGGGGTCCATAGCCGCTACGCTCAACTCTCTTGCCTCCTGTACGATCGTGGATTTTCATAAGCGCTATTCCCGGACGACGAATGAAGAAAAGGAATATCGCCTGTCGCGTATGTATACGTTATTCTGGGGTGTCTTTTGTGTTGCCGTGGCGCAGCTGGCCTATAACCTGGGAAACAGCCTCATCGAGGCGGTGAATGTGCTGGGATCGTTGTTCTATGGCGTGATACTGGGTATATTCCTGGTGGCGTTCTATCGGAAAAGAGTTGGTGCAACAGCTGTATTCATCAGCGCCATCATCGTAGAGGCCGGCGTCATCTTCTTAAATATACTCAGCCGGAAAGGCATCGTGCCATTGAGCTTTCTCTGGTTCAATGTTGTAGGCGCGATAGGCGTGATCCTGCTCAGCGAGATAATACAGATCTGTTCACCAAAACTTAATATCCGTCTTAGGGATAAAGCGTAAATTTGAAAGTATAAACACTTTATCTATTATGAACAGGTTTACCTTATCGATCCTTTTGGCGGCATCGCTATGCGCCTGCCAAAAGCTGTCATCCATACCGACGACTTCCTCCACCACCATTCCCAGAGCAGCTACTCACTCCCTCGAAAATTTTGAGACGGGAACCAAGACTGCCTATGCCGCAGGCAATGTTACATTGAGCACGGGTGTCTGGAACTTCAATGACGCCCTGCTGGGTAATCTTTCGACAGACCGCAAGAATGGCTCACAATCGGCCCGGGTGCGCAATTCCGGGACCATGACCATGCAGTTCGACTTTACGGGAGGCGCTGCTTCCGTCTCCGTAAAGCATGCCGTCTTTGGTTCGGACGGCAGCAGCACCTGGCAGCTATGGTACAGCACCAATGGGGGTTCCTCTTATGTACAGGTTGGTTCGACCGTTACTACCAGCTCCACTACGTTGCAAACAGCCAGCTTCACCCTCTCGGTGACGGGTAATGTCAGATTCCAGCTGCGCAAGACGGATGGGAGCAACAATCGTGTCAATTTCGACGACTTCACCGTCAATGGGTCCGGTTCCGGCGGTGGCGGCGGGACAGGCGGTAAAAAGTTCCTGTTCGATGCTACCAAGGCCGAGACGGCGGGCAATGCAGATTGGGTCATCGATGAGGACGGAGGCACACCTCAACGTATCCCGACGCCCGCTCAATCTACGATCACCGCATCAACGGCTGAGACCTATTGGACGGGCGCTATATCGAGCTGGGGCATTGCCCTGGTCAAGGCGGGCAATACGGTGGAGACACTGCCTTCCGGCACGGCTATCACCTATGGCAATGCTTCCAATGTCCAGGATCTTTCCAACTATGATGTATTTGTCGTGGATGAGCCCAATATACTTTTTACAGCTGCCGAGAAGACCGCCATCCTGAACTTTATCAGCCATGGCGGCGGCCTGTTCATGATATCGGACCACACCGGATCCGACCGCAACAACGACGGGCACGACTCTCCCAATATATGGAATGACCTGATGACCAATAACAGTGTTGCGTCCAATCCGTTTGGATTTAGCATCGACCTGACCAATATTTCGGAGACAACCAGCAATGTGTGGACGGGTGGCAGCACCAACCCGATCCTCAATGGCTCACAGGGAAGTGTATCCCAACTGGAGTTCGATAATGGCGCTACGGTGACCATCAATACTTCCGCCAACAGCACCGTACAGGGATTGATCTGGCAAAGCGGATTTGCGCAGAATACCACTCATATTATGTGCGCTTCTTCCACATTCGGTACGGGCAGGGTCTTTGTCGTGACGGACAGCTCACCGATGGATGATGGGACGGGAGCTTCCGGCAATACGCTTTTTGTAGGATGGCCGACGTTGAGCCATACGCAGCTATTTATGAATGCCAGCCTGTGGCTGGCGAAACTGCAATAAAAAAATCGGCCCGTACGGGCCGATTTTCTTTATGAGATACCTTATTGGAGGGAGGCGATCAATTTTTCATTCAGTGCGACATAGTCGGCATTATGGGCTTGCCTGGACAGCTCGATGGATTTCTTTGCCGTGGCGATAGCGTCCTGCTTTTTTCCCATTTTAGCCTGGCAGCGGGCCTTCTGGTAGACGGCATAAAATGCGGTGGGGTCCTGAGCGATGGCCTTGTCGAACCACTCCAGCGCCTTGTTCAGGTCCTTCCCATTGTCCAGGTAATATACGGCGGCTGAGTAATAGGGATGGTTGTCCTTGTTCATGGCATTGTCTATTTGGGCCATGACCTTGGTGTCGATGTCTGTTTTGATGGGTAGGATAACGATCGTCTTATCCCAGCACAGGTCCAGATTACAGCTGTTAGAGGTGAGGTCGCCAAAGAAGATGGTGAATGTTTCGACGGAGAAGGGCATTGTCATCGGCGTGACCTTTACACGTACCACATCCTGATCCTGCTTGTAAGCGGCAGGTTGGGTAACATCCAGCTGGTGCGTAATGATAATGGTCCATTCGTCTGCGCCGGGGATGGTCAGCAATCCGTATTTGCCGGCGGGGATCTTTGTATCGCCAATGGTCACGTCGTCGCCGAAAGTGAGCGTCGTCGCCTGGTTGGCGCCTGTACGCCATATTTTACCGTATGGTACGAGGTCCCCGAAGATGGTACGGCCTTTTACACCCGGGCGGGAATAGGACAGCTCGATATTGGAAAGGCCAAAATCCTGTTTTACAAATTGGGGAGGCGAGGGCGGCGGTGTCTTTATGGACTGCGCCATGCCGGTGCAATACAAAGACGTGGACAGCACAAACAATAGTAGAGACCTTTTCGGTGTCATGTGTGTTAGATTTAGATGCCGAATATACACAGAGGAGACATAAACCGCTCTTTAAGTTTGGATGAACGGTAAAGATCCCCGGGCCGTTACCAGGTGAGGATGACCCTTGCTTTTTCCTTTTTGCCTTTCAGCAGCTTCCAGGGAGGGCCTTCCCTGACCAGGCGAATGGCCAGCGAGTCATGAGCAGGGGAGAGGGACTGCTCGACCCTAAAGTGGGAGAGTTCGCCTTTTTTGTTGACAATGAATGAAATGGACTCATATCCACGAATGGTCGTGTCTATTTGGGAAGAGTTTTTATTTGATGCTAAATAGTTCGTATACGAAGGCCAGCCTTCGGCCGGAACGGCTGTTTGTGACAGCGGTGGAGGGACGGCATTGATATTTGTCCTGGTGAGCTCTTTTCGTTTGTCCCCATAGCCTGACACCACCACTTCATTCAGTGAGGCCTGCTGTGGTTTGAGCAAGATAACATTGCCCGTCCTATCGTCCGTATTCAGGTTCAAAAAACCCTGTTCATAACCTACATAGTTGACGGCTACCGTCCGGGAGGTCGTATCATATCTGGGAAGTCTCACGGTGAAGGAACCGTTGGCGTCAGTGACTGTTTTATAATAGCCCTGTCCTTTTTTAAATGACAGGGTGGCGCCGGCCAGTGGGAGATTTTGTGTATTGAGGACCTTGCCTCTGAATACCAGTTGATCGGATGATTTTTTTAGAGCCGCCAGGTCACCCTCTCGTTGTACTGTTACTCCGGACGCGATCCCTCTGATCATTATATTTCGGCTACTATCGCGACGGGGAAATAAGGAGTCGGAGAGGATGGGTCTTGTATTGTTATTAAGGAACCCGTTCGCCAGATTGTTGGCAGTGTTGTTGGCTTGTGGCGCTGCGGGCTGTTTGGCCAGGTTGTAAACATTGTTCTTATAGTATGTGGGGTCCTGGTCGGCTGTGGCAGTTTTTCGCTGACGGCTGATCCTGCCGGCGTCTTTTTTAAAAGCGGTCTTCTCATCAGATAGGGCAACGTCTTTACCATCGGCGAGGGTCAGGCTGGTGGAGTCGGCGGCAGCGGCTGCGGGAGTGGTGGCCTGTGAAATGGGTGTTTGCTGCTGCGGTACTTCTACTTTGCCGGCAGCCAGCGGGGCATTAGCCATTTTTTTGGAATCGAGGGAGTACCAGGTCATGACCCCGACGCCCAACAGCAATATCACGGCGGCAGCATATCTCACGACCAGCGGAAGGATCCTGCTTTTCCTGCGGGACACGCGATCATCCAGTCTCTTTTGCAGGGAATCCATGTCCTGCCGGAAGGAAGGCTGTTCGGGAAGGTTCCGGTGAATGACCATTCCCTCCAGTGCGTCGGCCAGGAAGGGATCGTCCAGGGCGGCACGTTCCATTGCATGCATTTCGGGGTCAGAGAGCTCCCCGCTCAGGTATTTTTCGATATCCGAGGATGAATACAAAGGCATATGCTTGTCCTTACCGGTCATTTTACTTTTATAGTTTCGATGGAGGGCTCCTGCTTATCCATGCATATCTTCAGGTTCCTTCTTCCATTCTGTATATAGCTTCTCACTTTGTTCCATTCTATTCCTGTCATGGCTTCGATCTCTTTATAGCATTTCCGCTGTAGATAAAACAATTCAACAACGGTCTTTTGTTCGGACGACAGGGTTTCCAGGCATTTTGACAGCTTATCCAGCTGTTGCTCCTTTTCAAATACACCATTCAGATGCACTTCTTCGCCTGTTTGCATATGGTCGGGATCGAACTCGCTGCTCTTGATGCGACGGGTGGAACGTAACTGCATCAGGCAGTGGTTCTTAGCTAATGTGTACAGCCAGCCCTTGAAGTTGTCTACCTCGTATTTGAGCAGCTTTTGTGCCAGTTCCTCAAAGATATTCATTACGGCGTCCTTCGCTGTTTCCGGCTCGCCCAGATATTTCAGGCAGACGGGGTACAGGAGGTCCATATAGCGCTGATAAAGAGCTGCCAGTATAGTCAGGTCGCCTGACGCCCGGTAGGCCGCTACCAGCTCGGCATCACTAGCGGAATGGGATGGTATGTTCTTTAAAAACGACAACAGTGATCAATGGTCCATTCGGTGGGCTTAAAAATAACTAAAATTCAGGAGGGTATGTGTAATTTCTGTGAGGGAGGCATCATAAACGAGACGGGCCACAGGCCCGTCGGCCGAGGACCCTTTTTATGGCGAAAAAAACACAATTGTTCATATCCAATCCCTGCCATGAGCAATGGGATACTATGCAACCCGATGCCCGGGGGCGTTTTTGCGGGGCCTGCCGGAAGACGGTAGTGGATTTTACCGCGATGAGCGATCAGGCCTTGCTTGCATGGTTGAACAAGGTGGTGAGATTGGCGGCGCGGCCGGTGAATCCATGCGTATAGAAAGAGTCGATGGGCCGAGGACGGAATTGATGGATATACCAGGGACACTGGCCGCGGGTATTTATTTTGTGCGGGTGTTCCATATGGAGATGGGGAAGATGTATACGGAGAGGGTGGTGGTGTTATAACCTATCTGAACGCCGGGTGAAACCTATGCAATGTTTCCCTTAAATATTCCCTGTCCAGGTGCGTATATATCTCCGTGGTAGTAATGCTTTCATGTCCCAGCATCTCCTGCACCGCACGCAGGTCGGCGCCCCCTTCCACGAGGTGTGTGGCAAAGGAATGACGAAAGGTGTGGGGGGAGATATTCTTTTTTATACCTGCCAAAGTAACCAGGTCCTTCAATAGCAGAAAGATCATCTGCCGGCTGAGCGTGCTGCCCCGTCTGTTTAGAAAGAGGATATCCTCATTGCCGGGTTTTAGAGGTATGTGCGTCCGGATGTCCTGCTGATAGATGCGTATGTATTTGATGGCGTCGCTGCCGATGGGGACCAGCCTTTCCTTATCCCCTTTGCCGATCACCCGTATGAACCCTACGTCCATATAAAGACCCGATATACGAAGGTTCACCACCTCGCTGACCCGCAATCCACAGCTGTACATGGTCTCCAGGATGGCCTTGTTCCGTCCTCCTTCCGGCTTGCTAAGGTCTATCTGCCCGATAATGGCTTCTATTTCGTCAAAGCTGAGCACATCCGGCAGGGCTCTTTTCAGCTTGGGTGATTCCAGCAGGGTGGTGGGGTCCTTTCTGACGATCTGTTCGATATAGCAGTATTTATAGAACGAGCGGATACCCGATAATATCCTTGCCTGAGAGGTTGCTTCGAGCCCCAATTGACCGATCCACTGCAGAAAGTTCTGGAGGTCCTTTAGTTCTATAGCATCGGGGGTCTTCATGGACCCTGTGGCCTGAAGGAAATCCGTCAGCTTGTCAATATCCCGGAGATAGGCTTCCACCGAATGGTCTGAGAGGGATTTTTCCAACTGCAGCCAGGCCTTATATCCTTTTTTATAGGGATCCCACATGTGACAATTATAAACTTTAATAGACAAACTCTAAAATTTTCTTTGTAGCCTCCCTGCTTTGCGGCATATTTGCCTTTTCTTAATGTCTTAACATGGAAACAGTCAACCTACGTAGCTTCCGGCAGTTGGTCCGTCACAACAAAAGACGCATCAAGAGCTTTCTGACAAGATTGGAAAATAAGCCGCTCCGTGGCCTGGATAATATCACTGTCGAGGCGGATAAGCAGACCTGGGGACGTACCGACTGTCTGCATTGCGCCAATTGCTGCAAGACCATGTCACCGACCTATACCAAAGAAGATGTGAAGCGTATCTCTGCGCACCTGGGTATGACAGAGAAGGCTTTTCGGGAGAAATGGCTGTATAAGGACAAGACGGGGGACTGGATGAATGTAAAGCAACCCTGCCAGTTCCTGGATCTGAAGACAAATATGTGCAATATCTACGCTGTCCGCCCCCGGGACTGCGCCGGCTTCCCTCATCATACCAAGAAGAAGATGGTGGAGTATATGCATATGTACAAACAGAATATCGAGTACTGCCCGGCTACCTATCGCGTGGTGGAATACATCATGGAGAAGGCTTCCGAGGCGAAAGCAGCTAAAAGCTAAAGGGAGACCGCTAAAGGGACACATCTTCAAAAAGCATATATTCCGGAACGCCGGCGCCGAACTGTATAGCGAGCACATCATACTGTACCCTGTGGTGCGATGGGATCCGGCGCTGATGCAGCCAGTGAGCAGCTACCCGCATGATCCTACGCAGCTTGGCTTTACCGACCCTTTCCTCGGGATGGCCGAAACTGTCCCCCTGACTGCATTTTATCTCAATGAAGTGATAGACCTTTTGACGGACAGCAATGATGTCTATCTCGCTCCGGCCATGACGCCAATTGCGGTGCAGGATCTCAAATCCTTTTTCCGCAAGCCATCCGGCTGCTATATCCTCCCCCCGCCTGCCAAAATCATTATGCCGGGCCATTCTTGTTTTTTTCTTTTATTTGCAAAATAATTCGCTACATGGCTCAGGAAAAAAATGTTTTTAAGCTCAAAGGAAAGATACAGCACTATGCCTGGGGCGGCTCGGCCTATTTGCCCCGATTTTTATCTGTACCCAACCCGGAGAACAA
>DASZWE010000683.1:0-3471 GCA_035546735.1 Puia sp. | reverse complement strand
CGGTTTTCCAGTTCGGCAAACCTGGTCTCTACGATGACCCTGAAATTCCTGTCGAACTTTGGATAAGTTCTAAAAAAATAGATAAGGTCCGGTCTGCTGAGCTGGAAAATAGTCGAAGGTTCGATCGCTTCAATATTTACGTTGCTTTTCTTTTCCGAATAAAAGCTGTCGATGATCATGATCCAGTCGCCTTCCGCCGCAAATTGCAGATTGTGTTCTACCCCTTTTGGGTCGACCTGGAACACCCTGAAGCAGCCTTCTGCCACAAAAGTGTAATGCCTGCACACATCCTCTTCGTGTAGAATGAACTGTCTGCGTTTAATTTTCCTTTCCATCGCCCTTATTCTCAGGTCTGCTTTTTCCGGCTCGTCGAGAGGAAGGTACTTGTCAAAACCGGCAAATAAATTTTCTATGGACACGAGTTGTCTGATTGCTTTGGCTTAAATATACACAACAGTTCTGTAACCTTCCCGTCCTATGTGCACCCGAAGGGACGAATGCGACCCTGGAATAAAAAAGAGTGAACGCACCTGATCATTCCGAATGCAGTGTCTTTACGGGATTGGCGAGAGCGGCCTTCCATGCCTGGAAAGAGACGGTGACCAGGGCGATGAGCAGGGCGCCAAGTCCGGCGGCGGCGAAGACCCACCAGTGAAGCGGGGTGCGGTAGGCATAGGAGGTGAGCCAACTGGTCATTGCCCACCACGCGAGGGGGAAGGCGATGAGACAGGAGAGGGCTATCAACTGGAGGAATTCGCGGGAGAGGAGGGCGGCAAGTCCGTGGACGGAAGCGCCCAGGACTTTTCGGATACCCAATTCTTTGGTGCGTTGTTCGGCGGTGTAGGCCGCGAGGCCGAAGAGACCGAGACAGGAGATAAAAATGGCGAGAGCGGCGAAGAGGCCGGCGAGTTTACCGATGCGGGATTCATTGACGAAGCGTTGGTTATATTCCTCGTCGGTGAACTTGACTTCGACGGGGTAGCCGGGGTTGTCGGCCTTGATGACGGCCGTAATTTTCGCGATGGCGGCAGCGGCGGAGGCGCCGGGTTTCAGGCGCATATCGAGGCTATGAAAACTACTATTCTGAAATATAGGATTACAAACCATGATCATCGGTGCGGGCTTGCCATACATGTCGTTAAAAACAAAATTTTTTACGATGCCGATGATGGTGAAGGGGATGCGGTTCTGACCGTCGAACCTTATAATGCGATTGCCTGGTTTGCCGGCTTTGCCCATCAAGGCTGCGAGGCTCTCGTTTATGATCATGGAGTTGCTGTCTACCTTTGCGTCGGCATAAAAATCGCGCCCTGCTTTTATTGTCAACCCCATCGTTGCGGCGTAGCCGGGTGAGACGACCTCCTGGCTGATGTATTCCTTGCTGTTCATGTCGTCCCCTTCCCAAATGATATGCTCGTTATCTGTTCCGCTCCAGCTGGATAGGGGCGGGCTGAAGCTGAGGGCTACATGGTCCAAAGTGCCGGTGGCCATCAAATGGTTGCGGATGCCTTCATAGTGTTCGGCCATCTTTCCCTGAAGGTCGAGATAGAGCAGGTCCTTCTGGTCGAAGCCTAAGTCCCGGTCCTTGACGTGCTGTACCTGCTGATAAATAACAATGGTGCAAATGATGAGGGTCACGGAAATGACGAATTGCGTCGTGACAAGCCCCTTGCGGATGAAGCCTGCGCTGCCTTTTGTCCGGAGCTTCAACCCTTTCAGCACGGTCACCGGATTAAAGGACGAAAGATAAAACGCGGGGTAGCTGCCGGACAACAGGCCGCAGCCAATACCGATGGTCAGCAAGCCGATGAGATGAGCAGGGGTTAGCAGGTGAAATGTAAGGTCTTTGTTCACCAAATCGTTGAAGGCGGGCAGTGTAATATAGACGAGCAGTACTGCCAGGACGACGGAAAGGAAAGAGAGCATCAGGGATTCGGAGATGAACCGGCCGATGAGCGACTGTCTCAATGCGCCAAGGGTCTTGCGAACGCCCACCTCTCTTGCACGTTGTCCGGCGCGGGCTGTAGCCAGGTTCATGAAGTTGATACACGCGATGAGTAAGATAATCGAAGCGATGAGTGAAAAGAGCTTTACGAATTTTATGGCGCCGCCATCCTCTTTGCCATTGGTGAAATTATTGTAGAGATGCCAGTCGCTCATCGGCCAGAGGAGCATATCGACCTTGGTATAGGCCATGTCCCTGGGGCGTATGAGGGCTGTGAGTTTCTTTGCTATGACATCCGGGTTGGCGCCGGGTTCGAGCTCCAGGATTGCCGGGCGGCCAAAGCTGCCCCAGGTCTTGAGCCAGCCCTGTTCGTCGGTGTAATCGTCGAATGCCGCCAGCCAGTTGAATTTTAGCGATACATTTTTCGGAAAATCCGGTACGATGCCTGTGACCTTGTAGTTAATGCTGTTATTCATGACCAGCGTCTTACCCACCGGGTCGTCGCTGCCGAAGAATTTACGAGCGGTGGATTCCGTAAGAACGATGGAATGTTTAAGACGCAGACAACCGGCACGGCTGCCTTTCAGGAAGGGGAGCTTTAGCAGGTCGACATAGCTCGAGTCGGCAAAAGTGCCGTCTTCATAGATGACCTTTTCACCGATGGTGAAGAGACGCCGTTCGGTGTTGGTACCGCGGACGGCATAGCGGATACCGGGAATGGTCTTTATCGCTTCCGGCGCCAGGGGGCCGGGCACATTGTCAAAGCTGGTGATGTTGCCGTTGTAGGGCATGTTCAGGCGGGTCCAATAGATATGGCTGCGGTCGGCCACCGTATGATCCCAGGTGAGCTCATCCTCGACCCAGAGAAAGATAAGGGCAGCGCAGGCGATGCCAAGGGCCAGTCCGGCGATATTTAAAAAACTATACGTGGGTTTGTTCCGCAGGCCGCGGAGTGTCGTGAGGATATAGTTCCTGATCATGATCTATCGGGTGCGAAGCTTGTGCCAGGATTGTAACGGGCTGGTGGTGAAGAGATTGGATAAGGGATTGGGCGTTTGGCTGTTCGATTTTGATACGATGAGTGTCCGGTGTTTTTTGTAACTTTCCCGCCTATGTGTGCGTGTAGGAAACTAATTGCCTTGATCTTTTGTCTTTTCACTTTTTTTATTCAGTCAGTCACTGCCAGGGAATTGCCTGTTCGGTACCTTGGGATCGAGCAAGGTCTTTCCAATAACGCCGTCATGAGCATCTGCCAGGATCATAACGGCTTCCTCTGGATCGGTACGTATGACGGGCTGAACCGATGGGACGGCTATGGGTTTAAGGTGTTCCATAATGTGATCGGTGATTCCACCTCCCTTGCTACCAATACTATTTATAGCATAGCTGAAGACGCGAACCATTGTATCTGGGCGGGTGGACAGAAAGGTCTAAGCGTGTACAATGTGCTCACGGCGAAATTCTTGAAGGTACGATACACCTCCTTGTCCGGCGAGTTGGAGAACATACAGGATAATATCCATATC
>DASZWE010000682.1:0-11770 GCA_035546735.1 Puia sp. | reverse complement strand
CATTGATCAGATACGTAATTAAAAGCGCCTTGTTCGATAATTCGTTGAATACAGGCAGCACTGTCGATACCAGGGTAACTGCAAAGCCGAATGCAATAAGACAAAGAATAAATGACTCGCTGAGAAATTGGATCATCAGCTGTTTGCGGGTGCCTCCGATGACTTTTCGAATACCTATCTCCTTCGCTCGTTTTACGGAGCGAGCTACCGTGAGGTTTATGAAATTGATACAGGCGATCAGTAAAATAAAAAGTGCTATTGCGGAGATTATATAGGAAAACATCGGATTGCTTCTGTCGGAAAGTATTTCATCCGCATCAGGCACCATTTTGCCAAGATGAATATCCGTAAGCGGCTCGAGCGCCCACGTAATATTCATATCCTTGATACCATACCTGATCTGCATGGCACTAATCGTGGCGTTTGCATCGGCCTTGAAAACTTTATCCATTTCCGCCTGTGTTGTTTTAATGTCGGCATGTGGCGAAAGAACGACAAACGTGGTGAGAAAATAGCTAAACCAGTTCCCATTATTGCTTTCATCGGCAGGAGAGACCTTTAATGGCAGCAATACCTGGAATTTAATGGATGAATTCTCGGGACAATCTTTTGCAATGGCGGTCACCACGTGCGGCATGAATTTTCCCGCTTCATTCACCAACATTGTTTGACCAACGGCGGTGGCGGAGCCAAAATATTTTTTTGCCATTTCTTCCGTAATAACTACCGAGTTGGGTTGTGTCAATGCTGTTTTAGCATCACCGCTTAGTAATGGAAAAGTAAATACCGAGAAGAAATTGGCGTCAACAAAACTAACCGACTGCGATTGAACATCCGCCCCCGCCTTTATATCTATCTGGCCGGGTTCAAAGCGAACGAAGCTTTGTATTTCCGGTATGTTGGCCGTAAAACGCGGTCCCTGGAAATACCCCGTATAGCTGCCATAATGCGCAGTACCGTCTTTTTTCCTGTCTTGCTTGTCTATGCGATAGATCCGGCCTAGATTTTTATGAAAGCGATCATAGCTTATCTCATCATTTACATATAACATGATAAGTATGGCACAAGCCAGTCCCAGGCTTAGCCCGGCAATATTTATAAAGGAGTAAATTTTATTCTGCAGCAGGTTCCTAAACGCGGTTTTGAAATAATTTTTAAACATGGCAGCTGATTGATGATGCATGATCCAATGCTTATGCCAAAGGGGGAAGTCATTGTGGGACAGGAGATTGAAGCGATTTTTCGGAAGTGTTTGTATCAAAAGCGAACAATTATTGTACGGTTTATTTGCAGCCTGTAAAAATAGAGCGTGGCAGACCAGCAGTATGATCTTTAGCGGGGCAGGACCGTCGGCCTGCGATAGGGTTGGAGTACAAAATTTTTGAATCCGCCGGATGTCGGCGGGCTTTGGTTATGGATTTTCTCCGGACCGGCATCTCTCCCTGCACATTCAACTATGTCCGACAACCAGTTCCGCTCCGCCATGCGCTTCCTTGTCCGTCACAAGGGCGCTACCGTTACCAATGTCCTTGGGTTGACCCTGGGGCTTTGCGCCTGCCTGGTCATCTACAACATTGTCAGCTACGAGTTCAGCTTTGATCGCTCCTATCCCGACCGCGACCGCATCTACCGCATCGGCGGCCGCATACGAATAGATAACGGCAACGGCGTCATCAATGAGAGCTATGGTAAGACGATCCCGGCCCCTGCTCCTGAAGCTCTGCGTGCCGAGGTGCCCCTGATCGAGGCTCTCGCCGGCTACTATCCTTATGACGGCGGCATCACCATCCCTGGCGCAGGTGACCAGAACGGTGGCGGTGCTGTGGTTACTGCCCGGGTCGAGTCCAGGGGTACGACCGTCCTTGCAGGCCCGGAATATTTCGACATCTTTCCGTATGTGTGGCTCGCCGGTAGCCCGGCCCAGTCCCTCAACCAGCCCTTCAGCGTGGTGCTCACCGCAAGCCGGGCACGCGACTATTTTGGCGACCTGCCTGTTGCCCAGGATATCAACCGTGAGCTTATTTACGGCGACAGTCTGCGTGTCCGTGTCTCCGGGATCATCAAAGATTATGAGGGTAACACCGACTTCCCTTACACCGACTTTATCTCTTTTTCTACCATCAGCCACAGCTTCCTGAAAAACAAGTACCGCAATGACCAATGGGGCTTTCATCCCGGCATACCCCGTATTCAGGCTTTTGTGAAGCTTGCTAAAAACGCCGACCCCAAAAAAACTGCGGCGCTGTTCGATGCCGTATGGCAACGCCATAACACTGCCGGCTCTTTCGAGCGATTTCTTAAGTTCAGCATGGTCCTCCAGCCACTCGATGACATTCACTTCAACGAAGGTTATACGGGCGACGGCATCCGTAAGGCGCACCGTCCTGCTCTCTATGGTCTCATCGGCGCGGCGGTATTTATCTTATTGCTGGCGATCGTCAACTTTATCAATCTGTCTACGGCCCAGTCTCTGCAACGGGCGAAGGATATCGGCATCCGTCGGATTCTTGGCGCCACTCACTTTCGGCTCATCCTGCGGTCGCTGACGGAAACGACTATCCTCACCACTTTATCCGTCCTTATCGCCCTGGCGCTTGTCCGTCCCGTCATGGCGCTCTTTCGCGACTACCTTCCCGAAGGTCTCCCGTTCAATCCCTTTACCCGCGCCAGTCTCCTTTTTGCAGCCGGAAGCATCATTGTTACCACCGTCCTTGCCGGTCTCTATCCGGCTATCAGCCTTGTCCGTCTGCCATCCAACCGTACCGTGCAGACCCAAAGTTCCCAAAAATTCACCCTCCGCCGCGTTCTCATCGTCTTCCAGTTCTCGATCTCCCTGCTTTTCATTATGGCCTGTCTCGTTGTCGGCCGCCAGATCAACTATATGCTCGATACCGATATGGGTTTTAATAGCACGGCTGTTGTAACCGTCACCGATTTCAACGCCCCGCCGCAACAGCTGCGCCTCTTCGCCCGGCAGGCCCTCGGCATCTCCGGAGTACAGGGGGCTACTGTGCAGGGCCACCCACCCGCCGGCTCGCCCGTCCGGCAATACCCGATGAAGCTCGACAATCGTGCCGACAATGGCCTCTCGGTCAACCTACAGGCCGGCGACCAGCAGTTCATCCCCTTCTATCATATGCGTATTCTGGCCGGCCGCAATTTTTCGTCCGGCGACAGCTTACAAGAGTTTATCATCAATGAAACCTATAGCAGGGCCCTCGGTTTTTCAAAGCCTGCCGACGCGCTTGGCCATTCCCTCACCTGGCAGGGCAAGACCCACCCCATCGTCGGTGTTGTGGCGGACTTCCATACCACTTCCTTTCATACTCCCATACCGGCCCTTGCCATCGCCCGGCTCGCGGACCTGGACAACAGCGTCGGCCTCCGCATCACGCTAAGCGACCGTCAGACGCTTCCAAGGCTGGAAGCCCTCTGGAAGGACCTATTCCATGACCAGCCTTTTACCTATATCTTTCTGGACGAGAGCATCGCGCAGCTCTATAAAAGGGATCAGCAGCTGTCCCGGCTGGTAAGGATCTCCACCGTCGTCACCATCTTCGTCTCCTGCATCGGTCTGCTCGGGCTGATCCTTTTCACCGTCGAACGCAAAAAGAAAGAGATCAGCATCCGCAAGGTGCTGGGCGCCGGCATTGGCGATATCGTATTCTTATTGAATAAGGAGTTTATTGTGCTGGTGGGGGTCGCCCTGGTCTTCGCGTCCCCCATCGCACTGCTGGGCATGCGTCGCTGGCTGCAGGGCTTTGCTTATCGCGTTACCATCCCGTGGTGGATCTTCGTGCTGGCCGGTCTGATCACTCTTGCGATCAGCCTTCTCACTGTCAGTCTGCGTGTCATCCGTGCGGCGCTCGTCAATCCTACTGATAATCTGCGGTCGGAGTGATTTGTCGTGATCCGCAAAGAGCAGGCGTCTTCTCTTTTGCATCTCAGATCTTAGGCCTGGCGGTAAAGAGGCCACGGTAGCAGGCGCGATAGCCGAGGCCGAGCAATATGTTGGGCAGTAAAAGGAAAACACCCATCAGCCAGCCCGAAGGCACCAGGATGGTATGGAAAAGAAATACATTGAGGCTGATCGGAAAAAGGACGACGGCAAAAAAGGGGGCGTACCAATTGGACAATAAAGAAAGCCCTCCCACTATTTGAATGATTTTTTGCATGGGATAAAAATAGCCTGCCGCCATGAGGCCTGCTTTAAATAATCCTGCCGCGCCGGGATGCTGTGGCGGTTGATAGGGTATAAAATGCAGGAAGTAATCGAGACCGAACACCAGGTAGAGGAATCCGAGAAGCAGGCGGGAGATGAGTACAGTAACTTTCATGGGAATTTTTTT
Source organism: Puia sp. (assembly GCA_035546735.1). Classification (GTDB taxonomy): domain Bacteria; phylum Bacteroidota; class Bacteroidia; order Chitinophagales; family Chitinophagaceae; genus Puia. The sequence continues at coordinate 7,421 of DASZWE010000682.1, read as the reverse complement.
TGCGCGGGGGTTAAATGGCAGCCAAGGTAGATAATTTTTCAATTTCCAGGCGATAAACGGTTGACTTGCCCGATGTCGGGATAATTATTACATTTGGACACAGTGCGCATCAAACGAGTCATGAACGGCGATCACGTCAAAGCTGTATATCTACACGTCTACGGACTTCAGCCTGGGGCATTAATACATGCATGTTTGGCAAGTAAAAAAGATATGAAAAAGATTCTTCTATATTTCCTGCTGATCTTTCCGTTCACCTTATGCGCACAGGAAAGAACGAATGTTGTAAGAACACATATTCCGCTTGATTCCATCCGGCTAAGCGATCCTTGTATCCTGGCGGATGCTAAGACTGCCATGTACTATATGACCGGCACGGGCGGGATGCTCTGGAAAAGCAAGGACCTGAAATTTTGGGATGGTCCTTTCCAGGTGGTAAAGACCGATCCTTCGTCATGGATGGGGCCTCACCCCATGATCTGGGCGGCCGAGCTCCATGCCTATAAAGGCAGGTATTATTACTTTGCTACGTTCACCAATCATGATATAACGATCGATACTGTGAGAGGAAGAGCTATAGAACGCCGGGCTTCTCATATCCTGGTGAGCGATCATCCGGATGGGCCGTATGTGCCGATGCGTGATCCTACCTATCTGCCTGCGAATAAATCCACTTTGGACGGGACCTTTTGGGTTGATAAGGACGGGAAGCCTTATATGATCTACTGTCACGAGTGGCTGCAGAACTGGGACGGGACGATCGAGAAAATTGAGCTAAAACCCGACTTGAGCGGATCAATAGGAACGGGAAGGATATTATTCCGTGCCAGCAGCTCTCCCTGGAGCCGGGAAAAAGATGAAAATGGGAATGTCCGGCCCAATAAGGTGACAGACGGGCCTTACGTTTTCCGCACCCGGACGGGGCGGCTTGGGATGCTGTGGACAAGTTGGGTTTATGACGCCTATACGCAAGGGGTTGCTTATTCTGCCAGTGGCACATTGGACGGGCCCTGGGTACAGGAGAAGGATCCCATCACGCCGCCCAATTTCGGGCATAGCATGCTGTTTCAGACCTTGCAGGGCAAGCTATTGATGGCGATACATAGTCATCAGAATATCAATGGACGTACAAGGCGAATTCCGCATTTGTTCGAGGTGGATGATTCCGGTGATAAGCTGGTCGTGCGGGGGGCTTATATTCCGTGAGAATTGAACAAAGATTTTCAACATGCAGCATCAAGAATTTGAACCTCCTGAAGCGCTACAGGATACCATAAAATGCTTTTGGCACAATACGCGGGACTTCGGCGAAGAACCAACCAGCTTCGAGGTCGTCCCTGACGGGTATGCTGAGATCATTTTTTATTTTGGAAGCATTGCCTGCAGCGCGGATGCACCACCATTGCCATCACCATTCATGATGGGGCTGCTTGATCAACCCGCGCTTTTTTATACGACCGGTGGTTTGGAGATCATTGGGATCCGATGCTTCCCCTGGACGGTATTCGATCTGCTGGGACTGCCATCGGGTAAAGGCGGCGTGCAGACATTTGAGCATCCCATCGCCCAACTGCAACCTGTATTGAATGAGCTGATCCGGGCAGGCCGGCGAGAGGAAGCGCTGGCAGCGGTAACACAGTATTTCCTGGATATTCGGTCACGCATTGCCGTTGATAGCATGCTGTCCAAAGCGGGGGCTGCCATGCGGAAAGCAAACGGCACTTTGCCAGTGAGCCAGGTAGCGGCGGCGGCTCATGCGACAGTTCGTACCCTGGAAAGGAACTTTTCGCAATCTTCAGGTCATACTGTCAAAGATGTGTCCCGTCTGATACGCTTCGAGCAGGTACGAAACCGGCTATGGCAAGATCCGGATACCAACATTGCCGGCCTGGCGCATGAGCTGGGCTATACGGATCAATCCCATCTAAGCAGGGAGTTCAAACGATTCAGCGGCTCGACTCCGTCGGCATTTGCGCGTAAAGCCCGAAAGAGGAAGCAGGCTGTAAGCGACGATTTTGTCGCATTTGTACAAGCCTAGTACAGGAAGAGTCCGGAATTTTGCTGCATGAAAGATGTTATTATTTCCGGCGCGGGGCCTGTAGGTCTGTTCCTCGCCTGCGAGCTGGCCCTGGCCAACTGTTCCGTTCTGATACTGGAGAAGGCGGACAGCCCGCACTCACCCTTGAAGCAACTTCCTTTTGGAATACGGGGACTCTCGGCGCCTACTATTGAAGCGCTGTATCGTCGGGGGCTGCTAAACGAGCTCGCTATACATAAACGCCTTAAAAATCCCCACCAAAACGCCACACATGGTTCCCGTCGTCAGGCGGGACACTTCGCCGGCATTCCCTTTCATGACGGTGATATTGACGCCTCACGGTGGCGGTATCGGCTGCCCAGCTCGACCGACACCAGCCTGATCTCTGAGATAGAGGAGCTTGAAACGGTGCTGGCACGGCGGGCGGTGTCGCTGGGTGTAACGATTCTGCGCGGGCTGGCTGTTACCGGCTTCCATCAAACCCAGGACGGGGTGACTGTTCAGTCGGGTGACCAATCCTTTGAAGGCAAATGGCTGGTAGGCTGCGACGGAAGCCGTAGTATCGTCCGCAAGGCAGGCGGTTTTGCGTTCGCTGGTACGGAGCCGGAATTTACCGGCTATACGACGCGGATCGATATTGCCGACCCCGGGAAGCTCGGGCAGGGCCGGGTGATGACTGCAACAGGCATGTATTTACAATCTCAGCCGGGATATGTCGTGATCCAGGATTTCGATGGCGGAGCATTTCATGATTCAGGGAAGCAGATCACCCTCGGGCACATACAGGAGGTGTTGCGTCGCATCTCGGGTACAGATGTTACGATCAACGCCTTGCATATCGCAACCACCTGGACCGACCGGGCACGGCAGGCTACAACCTACCGCAACGGACGGGTTCTTTTGGCCGGCGATGCTGCGCACATTCATTCGCCGTTAGGGGGCCAGGGGCTTAATCTTGGATTGGGCGATGCCATGAACCTGGGCTGGAAGCTGGCTGCCATGATTCATTCGAAGGCGCCGGAAGGCTTGTTGGATACCTATTATACTGAACGGCATCCCATCGGCGCACAGGTGCTGGATTGGTCACGCGCCCAGGTGGCTATCATGCGACCGGCGTCCCATGCCCGTGCGCTACATGCGATCATCCGCGATCTTATGGATACGCGCGATGGGGCCACGTATTTTGCTGGAAGGGTTTGGGGTATCAACACCCATTACGATCTGGGTGGAGAGCATCCGCTGATCGGGCGCAGCGTTCCCAACTTTGAGCTCGAAGATGGGACGAGGGTTGGGGAGCTTATGCGGGATGGGCGAGGGATGTTGCTGGATCTTAATGGGGATGGTGGGCTTGCGGCGTTGGCTGCGGAGTATGGGTTCGGCTATGTTTCGGGCCGGGCGAAGGAGCAATTTGGCTTGCGCGCTATACTGATACGGCCTGATGGGATTGTCGCGTGGGCTTCCGACCGCGCTGACGCTGAAGACGACGCGGATCGCAGCGAGTTCCAAAAGGCTGCTGCCCGCTGGTTTGTCTGTAATGCGGGAGCAGGCGTAAAATAGTCGCGTTATAAGAATGGGGGCGAAACCTTTATCTTTATCAGAAATCCTCTTATGCTCTTTCAAAGATATTTCCTGTTTGTCACGCTGTCCTGTCTTTTTACGATGGCCGGACGCGGTCAGGCACCTTCCTGGAAATCGTTACAGCTCGGCGTGCTATCTCTGAAGTATCCGCCCACCTGGGTGATGGAAAAGACACATGGTAAGGTAGAGACGTATGTTGTCCTGACCCCTGATTCGATGCGGAGCCTGCCTATAAAGGTCCTCCAGATCATCGAGCTGCCTGTCATCGGCGATCATACCTATGCCCGGTTTAAAAAGGATTTTGCGACCATGCTGACATCCAACCCCGACTGGCCAACGAAGATCCTGAAGACCGAGGAGATATCCTTCAAAGGGCACAAGACCATGTATGCGGAGATCATCCGAAGCAGTCTTCGCGGTAAGGTGTATGGGATCAATACCGGGGGCGTTATTTATGCTATTCTTTTATTGCAAAGCAGACATGTCGGCGTTCCTGATCCAAAGATGGAAAGGGATGGAGCGGCGATCCTGGATTCCATCACATTCGATTAGTTTGTATCCGGATCATGGAAAAGGTTGCGTCTTATTTCCTGTAGGCTTTCAACAACTCGCCGACCAGTTGAGCTCCTTCATTTTCGAGGTCGCTGATAATGGCATTGGATATTTTCATCCTGTCCCGGGAGCGGTGACCGGTTTCCGAACAAAGAGTTGTATCAGTTCCGTACACGCGGGTTATTATTTTCTCTTTAATTACGTGGTTGTCAATTGGAAAGGAAAGCGGCATATTTTTAGGGTCTTTTGCCTCGGGGTACGAAATCCATAAAATTTTATGCTAAAAAACTACTTTAAGACGGCCTGGCGCAATCTTACCAAGGATAAGATGCACTCCTTCATCAATGTCTTTGGCTTGTGCATGGGACTGACGGTGGCTATCCTGATCAGCCTGTGGATGTATGATGAAGTTTCATTCGATAAGAATTTCTCCCATTACGACCGTATAGCGCGTGTGGTCCAGAACGTCTCAAACAACGGCGAAGTACAGACCTGGTTTTCGGTGCCCTATCCACTGGCGGAGGAATTGCGCAGTCATTATGGTAGCGATTTCAAGCACATTGCCATGGCGGTCAACCTGGGCAGTCATGTTATCACTATTGCCGATAAAAATAACCCTGGCGTCAATACGAAGAAGGTCTTGAAGTCCAACGGTGGATTCTTCGAAAAGGCGATGCAGGAGATATTATCACCCGATGTGCTGCAGGGGAGCGGCCATGTGCTGAATGATCCCTCCTCGGTGCTCCTGGCGGCATCGGCGGCGAAGGCTTATTTCGGGGATGAAAGTCCTATTGGGAAAGTTTTTACAATAGATCAGATGGCGCCAGTGAAGGTGGCTGGTGTGTATAAGGATTTTCCGCATAACTCCAGTTTCGCGGATCTCGATTTTATCGCATCCTGGGATTTCTGGTATCATGCCAATAACGATCTGAAAGACATGACTGATCCCTGGAGGCCCAATTTCGTGTCGCTGTATGCGCAATTAAATGATAACGTAAGTTTCAGCGACGCTTCCGAACGGATCAGGGACGCCAAGCTAAAGAAAGTGAATGAGCATCTTCAGAAAAAGAAGCCTGCCCTGTTCCTGCTGCCTATGAGCAGATGGCATCTCTATTCCGAATTCAAGGACGGCGTCAATACGGGCGGCGCCATCCGATACGTACGGATGTTTGGCGTCATCGGGCTTTTTGTTTTGCTACTGGCTTGTATCAATTTTATGAATCTGAGCACCGCCCGCAGTGAGAAAAGAGCGAAAGAGGTTGGCATCCGGAAAACCATAGGCTCTTTGAGGAGGCAGCTCATTTTCCAATTTTTTGCCGAATCCTTATTGACGGTGAGCTTTGCATTTGTCCTGTCTCTTCTCTTCGCGCAGCTGGCATTACCATTTTTCAATAGCGTGTCTGAAAAGGATATGCATATCTTATGGAATAAACCCTTGTTCTGGCTGGCAAGCTTCGTGTTCATTGTGATTACGGCTGCCATTGCCGGAAGTTATCCGGCATTCTATCTCTCCTCATTCAGACCGGTGAATGTGCTCAAAGGGACATTTAAAGCAAGCCGTTTTGCGGCCATACCGCGTAAGGCTTTGGTGGTGCTGCAATTCGGGGTGTCCGTCTCGCTGATCATCGGCACGATCGTCGTATTTCAGCAGATCGAATATGGAAAGCACCGGCCTGTAGGCTATTCCCGCGCCAACCTTATCACGGTGTCCACGCGTGATTCCGGCATCCACACGCATTTCAATGCCGTTAAAGATGAATTGATGCGGACGGGTATGGTTGCTTCCTTTTCGGAGTCGGAGAGTCCTACTACCAGTATTTGGAACAGCACCAGCGGATTCAGCTGGCCGGGTAAGGACCCCAACCTTTCAACGGACTTCGGGGTAATAACCGCATCGGTGGAATATGGAAAAACGGTGGGATGGGAAGTAAAGGAAGGGCGGGGCTTCTCGAAGGATTTTCTAACGGATTCTGCCGCAGTGGTGCTGAATGAGTCGGCGGTCAGCTATATGAACCTGAAACATCCCGTAGGCGAGACGATAACCTGGTGGGATCGTCCTCTCAAAGTCATCGGGGTTGTCAGGAATATGATCATCAATTCACCGTATGACGAAGTACAGCCGGTGATCTATACGTTGCTGAACTATCAGGGCAACGTGGCGTTGATAAAGTTGAATGCACAAGCAAGCGCCGGCGAAGCCGTTAAAGGCATCGAGGCAATTTTTAAAAAATACGATCCGGATCAACCTTTTGAATACAAGTTCGTAGATGAGGACTATGCAAGAAAGTTCGGTAACGAGGAAAAGGTCGTGAAGCTGGCCGGGATCTTTACCGTGCTGGCTATTATGATCTCCTGTCTTGGCCTTTTTGGGCTGGCCTCCTTCGTGGCAGAGCAGCGCAAGAAAGAGATTGGCGTGAGAAAAGTTTTGGGCGCCTCGGTGCTCAGCGTGTGGAATTTGCTTTCGAAGGATTTTCTGATCCTGGTGGTCATCGCATTCCTGCTGGCTATTCCGCTGTCCTATTATTTTATGAATAACTGGCTGCAGAATTATAGTTATCGTACGCAGCTGTCATGGTGGATCTTTATAGCCGCGGGTGTGGGCGCTCTATTGATAACTTTGATAACGGTGAGCTTCCAGGCGATCAGGGCGGCTATAGCCAATCCGGTGAAGAGCCTGCGGAGCGAATAAACATCAGTGTCTTGCCTGGGCGTCGACCAATGAAAACTATAAGTTTTAGCTCCGGGTGCGGGAAATTTGGGCCGACTACTGTAACTTTCCATACCGATTGGCCGCCCCATATGGATTATCAACCTATCGATACAGGCATTCTGCTTAAACTGCTTAAGACCGACGATCAGTCGGCATTCAGGGAATTATACCGCCGCAAGTGGAAGGAGCTTTACTATTATTGTCTGCAGAAGGTCCATGTTAAAGAGGCTGCCGAAGAGCTGGTGCAAAACATATGGGTAGGATTGTGGAACAACCGGCATACGGTCCGTATCGAAAACCTGGACCATTATCTGAAAGCGGCCGTAAAATACCAGGTCATCAATTATATCAAGTCCAGCCTGCTCCGGACGCAGAAACAGACAGCGGCTTCCCGGCAGCTAAGGAGCGAGCTTCCCACTATCGAAGCGGACAGCGGCGTGCTGGTAAAAGAGCTCTCCGAGGCGATCGAGGACGCCATCGACGCGTTGCCCGAAAAGACCGGAAAGGTATTCCGGCTGAGCAGGATCGAGCATCATTCCATCA
>DASZWE010000681.1:0-10398 GCA_035546735.1 Puia sp. | reverse complement strand
TACGATAAAGGAGGTCGTCAATCTCCTCCTGCTGAAAGGCAGCATCGGCAAGCCCGGCGCAGGCACCTGCCCTGTACGCGGACATAGCAATGTACAGGGCGATCGTACGGTAGGCATCTGGGAGCGCCCCACGAAAAAGCTGCTGGACTCCATTCAAAAGAATTTTGGCTTCGACCCGCCCAGGGCGCACGGATACGATGTGGTGGCGTCCATCAAGGCCATGTATGATGGAAAGGCAAAAATTTTCTTCGCCATGGGAGGCAATTTTCTCTCCGCCACCCCCGATACCCTCTACACGGCGGAAGCCCTGCGCCGCTGCCGCCTCACGGTGCACGTAAGCACCAAGCTCAATCGCAGCCATCTTGTACATGGAGAAGAGGCCATCATCCTTCCCTGCCTGGCCCGCAGCGACAAGGACAACATGAATGGCGAAGACCAGTTCGTCTCCTGCGAGAATTCCATGGGCGTCGTACAGTCCTCCAAAGGCATGCTCAAACCCATATCCACCCATCTGCTGAGCGAGCCCGTCATTGTCTGCCGTCTTGCAAAAGCTACCCTGGGTCAACGATCACCGGTCGACTGGGATAAATACCTGAAAAGCTATGACGCCATCCGGGATGATATCGAAAGGACGATACCCGGGTTCCAGGATTATAATAAGCGTGTACGTGCACCGGGCGGATTCTACCTCCCCAATGCTCCACGCGAAGGGAAGTTCACCACCGCTACTCAAAAGGCGCAGTTCAGCGTGGTACATCCGGAGAAGATCACGCTGGCCCCCGGCGAGCTGATGATGATGACGATAAGAAGCCATGACCAGTTCAATACGACGATCTATGGGATGAATGATCGATACAGGGGCATCTACGACGAGCGAAGAGTGATCTTCCTCAACGAAGAGGATATGCGCGCACAGGGATTGCAACAGGGAGACGTAGTCGACCTGTCGAGTCATTATAATGGCGTGGTCAGGACGGCCCATACCTTTGTGGTCGTGCGTTATTCCATTCCCGAAGGCTGTGCGGCAACCTATTTCCCCGAAGCGAATGTCCTGGTACCCATCGACAATACGGCGGCCAAAAGCAATACGCCCGTATCGAAGCTGGTCGTGATCAGGCTGGCAAAGGTCGCTATGGCCGGCCAAAGCAGCTGACCGGCGTTTGACCCAATCTCCTTATTTTGCGGCATGAACATCTCATTCCCCTCCCTCCTCGGCTGGATCGGGACAGCATCCTATCTGGTGGCCTATCTGCTGTTAAGCATGGGCAGGCTCCGGGCGGATAAAAAGCTCTATCACCTGCTGAATATCCTGGGCGCCATTGGACTGACCTATAATGCCGTCGCACTCCATGACTTTCCCAATGTCGTGGTAAACATCGCCTGGGCAGCCATCGCGGTGTGGGCTATCTGGCTGATCCTGCGACGGGAAAGTTAGAGCCCATGAGGGTAGTATTGGTTCTCCACTCTCCCATCCCCGAACAATTTTAGAATAGCATAGCCCGGAGGCGTTTCCATATAATACCCTGTTCCTGCAGATTCCCCGTTCCCCTTGCCCCACCAAAATCCGGACATGGCCCCATTACAGCAATATTGCACATCATTATAAAATGACTTGTCGGATAGATGGTTGTGGCCGGACAAGCATATTTTAACGTGCTGCCTGTATTTATAAAAGAGACTTTTCAACTGTTTGGCGTCGGAATGGCCACCTCCCACAAGTACCTGCGTGGTGCCTAAAATGGGATAGTGTGACATTACCAGGACAGGCATTGAAGGAGATAGTTGCGCGAGATCCTTCTCCAGCCAAAGGAATTGCTCCTCATCGATGGAAACGTTCTTGTTATTACTGTCGAGAATGATAAAATGCCAGTTGCCCTTATCGAAGCTATAATACCTCCCGGGGATATTCAAACGTTGCACCACATAGGGTTTTCCATACATGTTATCGTCATGGGAGGGGGCGCTCCACCATGTGTCGTGATTACCAATGCAGGAATGGATCTCATATCCGGGAATGGAGGCTTTTATGCAGTCATCCCATATCTTCCACTGACTGGTTACGCTTCCTCTTTTGACGTCGGCATAGGAAGCGTCCATGATGGAGTCGCCGCCATTTAGAAAAAAGGCGGGTTTGTGTTTTTCGACAATGGTTCTCAGACATTTTGAAAAGCGATCAGGAGCATTGTTCCCCTCCGTGATGTGGACGTCCGTAATATGGGCAACGGTAATGAAGGGAGTCTTCGACTCAGGTCGTGAGGTTCTCGCGGAAGCCCTGACAAGGGCGGAGATACCCAGCGAGGACAGACCCAACGTTTTGATGAGTGTTCTTCTTTTCACTTGTTCTTTATTTTATTGTTACCAGCCGAATATTTGCGTCAGATGTGAATTTAGCTGCGTCTGCAGATAGGGTACAGGGCGATAATAGTATTTCGGGTCAATGAACTGACGGGGGGTGATCTCGGTGACCAGCGTACCGCCGCCCTGTGCACCATTTTTCAGGTATACGGTGACGTCATCGCCGAAGCTGCCGGCCTTATAGTATACGAGGGTTTTCCCTAGTGAATTCGTTATTTTATGGGCATCATCGGGGATGGTGGTATTTGCATCCACCAATATAATATCGGCGACGCCATCGCCCGTCATATCGTATTGTCCCAGGCCGGGGAAATACATGCCTTCGGGAATAACGGCCAGCAAGCTGCCGGCATGCCAGCGCATAAGGTCGTCATACCTGTATCCCTCCAGCGCCAATTCGACCCTGCGTTCCCTTCTGATCTCGAGAATAACTCCCTGGTCGGCGCCCGTGACATCGGGATATTTTGCCGCCAGGATGGGATCGGGCGAGGTATTGGCTGTACCAAGGGACAAAGAGGGCATACCCGCCCGCGCGCGCAAGAGGTTAATCGTATTATCGAGGTCGGTCTGTGTGATAATGCCTAACTCGGCAGCAGCTTCGGCATCGGTCAATAATACTTCGGCATAGCGAATGGCGGGGAAGTCGGTGCTGCCTATTTTGGTATTGTCGGTGGAATTGATATAACCCTTCAGCTGATGATAGCCTGTGAAGTTCTTATTGAGGCGCTGGATATAGGGCGATGCATCCTGCGATCGGGTAAATCCGGGGTAGGCGATTGTTTGCATCAAACGGGGGTCCCTGTTGACAAATTCCTGTGGGAAGGTAAATTGCTGGTAGCCCGCCTGATCCGCCAGTCTCGATCCATCCGTCATTAAATAAGTCTGTACGAGGTCCCTGGAGGGAGATTGTTCATAATCGCCAAAGACCGTACTGTTGATATTGGAGCTGGCGGCGCCGCTGATCGCGAGGTCATAGGGGGTGTTCAGAATGACCTCCGGGTTGGAAGACAGATCGGCGCTGTTGAAAAGGGCCGCGTAGTCGGATGTGGGGTGGCCTGAAGTATAAATATGGAAATTGCCCGACGCAATGATCCTGTCAGCGACCGCCTTTGCCGTGTCCAGAAGAGCAGTAGCTGAATTTTGAAGACCCAGCTCGGAATGATATTTCCGGTAGGTGCCTTCGTACAAAGCCATTCGTGCATACATGGCCATTACAGCCCATTTTCCGGGCGTACCTGCGGGTACATTTTCTCTCACATGAGAACTTGCAAACAGCATATCGGCCATGATGCTGTCGACGACCTCGGCTCTTGGCGTACGGGCCTTGTACAGGGCCGAGTCTTCAGGATTGATCGTTTTGGAATACCAGGGTACATCGGAGTATCTCTTGACCATGCTCATATAAAAATCGGCCCTGTAATATCTTGCCAATCCGGCGTAATGATCCTTTATATCCTGATTTATCGCTGCCTTGTCATAGTTCTCCAGGAAGAAGTTGATATTTCTTAACCTGGTCCAGGTCCAGCCGGTAGTGATCGTTTTCGAGGAGGGACTGCCCGTCATGATGTTTTTTATTTCCACATTGCCGGTGGTGGCCAGGTTGTCGCTGCTCTGATCTGCCAGGTACTGCCCTGATCCGGGCTGGTTTAACAGACCGTTGATGTATTCTGCCAAATCGTCCTCCGATTTAAAAAAGAGCGCCGGAGATATGGTAGTCTGAGGGTATCTGTCCAGAAATCCTTTCTTACATGACGCTAATGAAATTAGCACTATCATCGCCGTTATAAGAATATTCTTGTTCATAATTTCTTGTTTGTTGTGATGGATACAGTCGTCTCTTAAAAATCAAGATTGAGCCCAAGTGAATATTTACGCTGATAAGGATATTCCCACCCATATCCGTCTGAGACAGATTCCGGATCGAGATACTTCTTAATGCCCGAGAATTCGAACACGTTTTCACCGCTGAAGTATAGCCTTACCCTTTCGATGCTCAGCTTTTTGGTACAGGAGGCAGGTAATGTATAACCAACCGTCAGGTTCTTTATCCTCAGATAGGCGGCATTCAACATGTATTTGGTTTGTGGGATGTCCAGACCGGATCCGTAATTGTTATCGGCCAGCCATGCCTGCAACACAGGGAAGGATGCATTCGGATTGGCTTTGGCGAGTCCGGCGGCAAGATATGATTTGCTGTCATTAGCTTGTTCGGCGGCGGATTCGTCGGCGCCACGGTAGAAATCAAGATTCCACGGATAAATGTTTGCATAGGGCTGCTGGTAAGGGCCCCAGAACAGGTAGTGGTGTGGATAGTAGTCTTGTTTTAGAACGCCCTGCAGGAACATGGAGAGGTCGATGTTGTTCCATGCCATGTTCAGGGTAAAGCCTATCCGGTACCTGGGGGTATTGTTGCCGATGATCCGCAGGTCCTTGGGATCGAGCGCGGAAGTGCCTACTTCTATGGCCCCGTTCTTGTCGAGATCTTTGTATTTTGGCCAGCCCTGCACGATCTGAAGCGCTCCCCATGGAATGATGGAGCTCTCGTCTAATTTATTGATCTCATCCTGGCTTTTATAGAACCCATCATTGGTCAATCCCCATATCTCGCCAATGTTCTGACCGGGATAATAAGCGGCGGAGAATGATTTGGACGCGTTGTTATATTTGGTAATGTGGCTCCTGGAGTCCGAGAGGATGACCTTTGCGGTGAAGTCCAGAGGTTTGGAGGCGATCATCACCCTGTCCCTGTATGCCAGCGACATTTCCCAGCCTTTTGTAGACAGGTCCGCGGCGTTCTGATAAGGAGCGGTCGTGCCCAGGGCAGCGGGCAGTTCCTGGCTTGGCGCCAGCATGCCTTTGGTGTCCCGTACATAGTAATCGAAGCTTGCTGTGATCCTGTCTTTCAGCATTCCCAGGTCAAAACCCAGGTTGCTTGTCCGGACCTTTTCCCAGGTATAGTTATTGGGATCGACGGACAGAGCGGGCGCCTGTCCCAAAACGGTGGGCAGGCCTCCATTGATCAGGTAAGAAGACTGGTTTACGTTGAGGCTTGGAATATATCCGTAATAAGACACCGACTGATTGCCGAGCCATCCATAGGAAGCCCTAAGCTTGAAAGTAGACAGCTGATTGGCAAGACCATCCCAGAATGACTCCTTGCTAACGATCCAGGCGCCCGAAATGGAGGGAAAGAACCCCCATCGATTGTTGGCGGGGAATCGGGAGGAACCATCTGCGCGGCCATTGCCTTCGATGATATACCGGTCGTTGAAAGTGTAATTGACCCTTCCAAAGAAACTTTGGATGGCATAGGAATAATACCCCTGATAAGCAGTGGTATTGACAGTAGTGGTACCAGTGGCGAGGCCTATATAAGGAACGGAGGATGAGATGAGGTTGGCTTTGCTGACCTGAACGGGATTCCATTCATACTCTTCCTGGTTGTAGCCGGCAGTAAGCTTGATGGCATGGCGGCCAAACCGCTTGTTATAATTGGCGTAGACATCGTACACATACTGTTTGATGGTTCCATTTGTCTCCGACACGGAACTGGGTGTTCCTTCGGTGCGGATGTCGCTGGGGCCAAATCCAATGTTGTAAGGCAAATATTGTATGTTGTAATTCCATAATTCCCTTTTGAAGCTGGCGTCGCCCGTGATCTGCAGATCGTTGTTGAGGAAGGCGGCGGTGCCCCGGATGATGTCCTGGAAGCCAAAGCGGGTTTGAACATTTCTTCCTCCGTCGACCAGTCTTGCGGCTAGTCTTCCGGCGGTGGTATTGGCCCATGTGCCATCGGGGTTTTTGGCTACGTCCGTGGGCTGGGTGTAATACACATCCGTGATATTATTGGTGGGCTGGTTACGGTCCAGCTCGTATACATTGAGGTTGTTGTCCACCTTCAACCAGGAAAGAGGTGAAAAATTTATCTTACCCCTCATGCCGTATCTTTTCCAGTCATCGCGAGCCAGCTTATTCAATCCATTCTCGTCCGTGTAATCCGCGGACAGCAAATAGCCGACGGTCTTTTTGTTGGCTGTCTGTGCGGCTCCGCTGAAATTTATCGTATGATACTGTGACATGCTGGATTTATTGAAAAAATAATCGTTCCAGTTGTTGTTGCCCATGTATGCCCATTGTGTCTGGTCATCGGGGTTCAATTTGGTATCGGGCGCCGAGGCTGGATTATCGGAACGTTGTCTTGCCCAGTCATACTGCCAGGAAGTATAATTGACATAATCCCACGGGGTGTTGTTGGTGGAGGTTTCCAGTACTTTCATATAAATAAAAGGGTCGGTAACAGGCTCGGGGAGCAGGGTCCTTTTGGAAGAGGCGAAATAGTTGCTGTAACTTATGTTCTGCCGCCCGGAGGATCCCTGCCTGGTGGTGAGGAGGATCACACCGAAGGCAGCACGCGCACCATAGATGGCAGCGGAAGAGGCGTCTCTCAATACGGAGATGGATGCGATATCGGAGGGGTTGATCCTCAGCAGATCGTCGGTAGTGGAGGCTATTCCGTCGATGACCACGAGGGGGGAGCCGCTGTTGTCGTTGATGGAGGCGAAGCCGCGGACATTGAGAGTCGGGGTCGAGCCGGGCTGTCCACCGTAATAGGTGATGTTCAATCCGGGACTGGCGCCCTGTAATCCCTGGAATACGTTGGCTATGGGCCGCCTGGCAAGCTGTGCACCGGATATCTGGTCGACGGCTCCTGTCAGGTCTTTCTTTTGAGCAGTACCATATCCTACTACCACGACGTCAGTGAGTTCGGCGTTTGATGCAGCCAGGTAAATGTTCCCGCCGGTGAAGGCGGTAATCTTTTTGGTCTGATAACCTACCATGCTGATCTCGACAGGGTCTCCTTTGTGCATAAGAATTCTGAACTTTCCGGCACTGTCGGACAGGGTGGTCTTGCCTGTCCGAAGGTTCAGGACAGACACATTGGGCAAAGAGGCCCCGGATGAATCCATGATCCTGCCGGCAACGGTTGATGCCGGAGCCTGACCCTGGCCAAAAGCAGTGGTAAAATGACAGGCAGCAAAAAGCAATGCCCATAAGGCTAGTTTTAGTCTCATAATGGATGTTTGAAGAGTATAAAATGTCATTCCGAACAGTATGCCTCTCCGGGATGGGCGATAGGCAACTATACTTCCGGCCGCAAAAGTAGGAGCTGCATATGGCAAACTTCACAAACCTAAATTAAGGAATTATTAAATAGATTGAATGACTAGTCAATCAAAATATATTTTATTTTTTAGATTTGTAAGACGGATTGATCTATATAACTTTTGCTTATTTTTGAAACCTTACAGATTAAAACTGCATTAAAGAGCCTCAAAGCATAGCCAATGGGTAGAAGTAGCCTTAAAGAGCCAAGACAAAAAGAAATTGTCAAAGCCTTTTATAAAATAGCCAGGAAGGAAGGACTGGAAAATGCCACTTTTGCGAAAACAGCTGAACTCATCGGCATTACCCCGGGGCTGGTCATACACTATTTTGAAACAAAAGAGCATCTGATATACGCATTGGTGGAGTACATTCTGGATAAATACCTGTTGATCTTCCAGGTGTCGCCGGCGGCGGATAAGAAGGACGCATTACATGATCTTTTGAAAGCCATAGACAACATATTTTCGCATAAGTGGAATACATTGTTTGATGATGGCGTTTCCTATAGTTGTTATGCGCTGTCTTTCCGGAACAAAACGATCATGAAAAAATATAAGCTGCTGCTTGATACGCTGCGAAAGCAACTGGAAGAGCTGATCATTCGCTGTATAGAGGATGGCGCATTGGAGATCGAAGACCCATCGGCAACCGCAGACATTATTTTTATCATTGCGGATGGAGCCTATTATTATCTCAGTCTGACGGACGACAAGGAGGAGTATCTCACCAAATTGGCGCAATACAAGCAAAAAGCCATCAATTTATTGAATCTGCCCGCTACGGTTAAATAACGAGGCGCCTGGAAAGGCGCCTCGTTTGAACATTTATGTGTCGTGTAACCAATGACTAATCAAAACGGACCAACGGGTCCGTTGGCCGAACGCCCATCAATATTTCGCCGGCTCGCCGGGTTTGGGCAGGGCCTCTTTGATGAACTTCCTTAGATTATCCGTAGCCTCCGCCAGATCAGGCTTGCGCAGATACATCATATGCCCGCTGCGATAGCCCTCCCAATGGAGGCGGTCCTTCAACTTGCCGCTGGGGTCCAGCTGCCAAAGACTATACTTGGCATTGAAATAATCACAGGCGCCATCGTAATACCCCGATTGGATAAGGAGATGCATAAAGGGATTCTCGGCAATGGCCTGACGCAAATTCTCCCCTGTATGATCATTCTGATTGTTCCAGGGATGGACGGGACCGAAGAGATAATATTGCAGGTCCGTCCGGTATTTCAGGTCTTCGCGAAGATACACATTCATAGCCGGCATAAATGCATGATTCCAGGAATTTAACTCTGCATTGTAATCGGGGCCGTCACCGGCATCCTGTGCATCGATGCCACGATACCGGGAATCAAGCCTGCCTATGGTGAAACCTTTGTCGCGTAACAGCTCTTTCCAGAAATAATTGGAAGGTATCACCAGATTGCATTGCAAAATGAATTTATCGGACAGTCCGGTGTAGCGGGACATTTTAGCCGCCAGCTCCTTTTTCTTGCCTTCATCCAGGAAACCGCCCTTTGCAAGGGCAGGTATCAGCTCGTTGATGGTAAAATCCTCCACTTCGGGCAACATATCCGTAAGGTCCTTTTTCTGCAGGTCCGCCGGCAGCGCTTTATGATACCAGGCAGTGGCGGCATAATAAGGCACCCGAAGGGACGCTTTTACAAATTCGCTTCTTTCGATGCCCAGTTCGGTGGGAGATACCAATATGACGCCATTCAGGTACATCCATTGCGCCTCCTGCAGCTCCAGGGCAAGACCAGAAGCACGGGTGGTGCCATAACTCTCTCCGATGAGGAACTTGGGCGATGCCCAGCGGTTCTTGCGGGACACGAAGGTCGCGATCCATTGCGCCAGGTACTTGATATCCTCATTCACCCCGAAAAAGCGGGATGTCGGGATATCCTTGCTCACGGCCCTGGAAAATCCCGTGTTCACCGGATCCAGGTAAACAATATCCGCTACGTCCAGGATGGAATGATCATTTTCCTTTACGCCATAAGGCTGGACGGGGAAGCCTTCGTCATCGATATTCAGCCGGCGCGGACCCGTGTAGCCAATCTCCATCCAAACGGAAGGAGTGCCGGGACCTCCGTTGAAAGAGATCACAAGAGGACGGGTGGTCTTGTCCTTGATATCCGTCCGCTCATAATACGTATAGAATACGCCGGCGACGGGTTTCCCTTCCTCATCCCATACAGGCATGGCGCCCGCTGTGGCGTCGTATGGGATACGTTGCCCTTTGATGGTAACTTCCCAATGCGTAGTGACGGCCGAGTCGATGTTCAGGGTCCGGCTGCCGGAGGGCAGCTTTTCCACCGGCGGCGTGGGAGGCGCAGGCGTTCCATTGCGATTGCCCCGTTGTCCGTAGGTGTTACCCACTACGATGGTGATCAAAAAAAGCAGTGAAAAGTGTTTTCTCATATAACTGTTTGATTCCTGCGAATATAAGGTATAGTCAAAAACAACCGCTGAACTATGCAATAATTAACCCGGTGTCACCGGATATTAACCCATCGCCGGATCGCTGATAGAATCCTTTCCAGTCTCCACCCGGCCTGCATATCGCTTCTCAAAACCATCCACGCCCTCTATCAGTATGCTATAGTCGTACCACCCAGACTGGGTCTTTGTTCCCAGCAGAATGGAGGGGTTGCCGTCATCCGAGCCGCCGGATCCCACCTGACGTATCAATGGCTTCGCTCCATAAGCGTTATCCCGTACCTGGATCTTATATCCTTTGGAGCCATCCGTATTTATCACGCGCAGGAGCAGCCGCCCGGTGGGTTTCTCATCCGGACCGAACTCATAATCCATGTTAAAGACCATCGGCGGGAGCTTACCCGCGACAAAGGTCCTGTAGAACCCATTG
>DASZWE010000680.1:0-8943 GCA_035546735.1 Puia sp. | reverse complement strand
CACTGCCCACGGCAAAGGCCTGGCCCGCGCCGCCGGCGTATCCGATGGCGGATACACTTATACGGTAGTCGCCCACCGGTACGTTACCCAGGTCGAACACACCCTGTCTGTCGGTGACCAGTATCTTGTACAAGGAGGAGTCTTTCGCCCGGACGAGTGTGACGGATGCCCCTTCGATGCCCTTAAGCTGTTCATCTGTCACGCGGCCAGTGACCTGGCCGGTGCCAGGACCGGCGAAAGCCAGCATTTTCAACAACAGGAAAATGATAGTGCCCGCACATTTCATGCAGGCAAATTGGGAATTGTGTGGCGCCATGCCAACTCAAATGGGATAAGAGGTTGAAAGGATGAGATCAATACATGAGCGGCAAACGTCCTTTACCGCTCGTCACAGACGGCTACCCAGTCGCCGGGACCCGTCACCCTCTATCAATACTGCCATCCCAGCTTTATGATGGTCAGCCCTCCTTCCGTACCCTGTGCATAGCTGGCCGTCAGCACAAATCGTTTTAAAGGACTTATCCATAACCCGCCTCCGAACCCGTCATGCCAGCTGTCACTCTTTTCTCCCGCCAGCCATACCCTTCCCACATCATTGAACAGCTGCATCCCAAATGCTCCGGGGAAAAGATAGGTCCGGAACTCGGCCAGCTTGATACGCACATCGATATTATGATACAGCGCCTCGCCGCCTGCCCACCGGTACTTGCGGTAGCCCCGCAGGTTCTCCGTCGCTCCCAGGAACTGCGCCTGGTAAAATTCATAGTTGCCAAAGGTCTTGCCATAGCCCGCCCTCGTAGCGATCACCACATTCTTACGGGTATTGAAGCTCATGAACAAAGACAGTTCCGACTGCAGGCGGGAAAAATTATTGCTGACATTGCCCAGCCCGCGATAGGCCGAAAAATTCGACTCCCAATAAATACCCCGGCCGGGGTTGATCTTATCATCCCGGTTGTCGATGATGAAGGTGGCCTTGCCGCCCGCGTAGGACTTCGACTGATACAAAGTCGCCTTGTTCAGTCCATTCAGCTCCGTATGGTTAATGAATCGGTCTTTATTGTCCGAGCTGTCCAGGCTCACATATTCAAAGGCCGGTCCCACGGCAAATTGTAACAAAGTGCCAAATCGCTTGCGAATCTGCAGGTCCGCATCGTACTGGGCAAAGCGCGTCCTGTAGTAGCGGATACCCTCCGCCTTGGTCTTGTCATAGACGGACTCGTTGCCCAGGCCAAAGAAATTGATCGTATTGTTAGGCGCCAGCGCTGTCCCATGGAACAGCAGGTCCGTCCGTCCGATGGCATCCACCGCCTCGAAATTGTATTTAAAAGCGTATGCCTTCGTAGACAGGGCGTGCAAGGCGGAAAAATAATGTAGCTGCTTGTATGGATTCTTGTGGAAACCCTGGGTAGTATACCAGAACTGAACCCCCAGGAACACGCCGTCATCCGGGTTGTATCCCGCATTTATAAACGGCGCCAGCACATTGTACTTGAAACCCAGCTTATTGATAGCATTCACCGCAGGGTCTTCCGACAAAAAGTTCCGGTAATGCCCATTGCCGCTGAACGTATTCTTTTCCGTGCTGAGGTCATAAATACGCGTCTTACCCGCACCTGCTTCGGAGGCATTGTCAAATTCATCATCCCCCGCCCCACCTATTATACGGACCACGATCCCTCCTCCGTCCTTGCCATGTACGCGAAAAACATCATTCCCGCCCAGGCCATACAGCCGTACTTCCTTTGTCTCCCTGCTGAGGAACACGCGCTCATAGAGTTTCTTGCTCGTATCCCCATCCTTATTGATCTTGTACATCGTCACCTTCACCGTGCCATCCTCATTACGGCTGACATCGAAGAGCTCCCGCTTGTCGCTGCCGTATACGCTCACGGATCGGGCAAGGAACTTATAATAGCTCAACAGCTCGCCTGCATAATATTTCCTCCTCTCCTTCAGCTTGCGGATGATGGACTCCATCGAATATCCCGGCCCCTGTATAGGTAGAGGTTGTAACTTCAGGGAAGTTTCGATCAGCGAGTCCGTCATTACGTTCAGCGTCGCCCGGGCAGCATCCCGCCAATCCTTTTCCGTCAGCTCATTCATATAGTTGCGGTCGAAATTGCGGGCATTGAAATTATAGGTAAGGAAATTACGCGCCTTGGCCCGGAAACCCTGGACCTGTGGCGTGACAAAGGCCGATCCCGCCACCCAGGGGATCAGCCCCTCATTGATAAAGAAAGGCTGGTCACGATCCCGGGGCACGGGTGAAAAGGTCTTGCCCTTCCCATTGTCCTCCGCCATCCAGCGCCATTGGTCCTCATGCCGGTCGAAATCCATCACAAACATGTCGAGGCTCCGGGCCCGGAGCACACGATACTGGTCTATCGTATTGTCATTGTCCTCTTTTATCTTCTCCTCCAGGTCGTCCATATTATAGGTCTTCTTCCCATTGCCCGGCTCGCGCTCCTCCATAAGACAAAAGAGGTTGGCGAAGTCGGTCCTGAACCGGCCCAGGCGGGGATCATCGGGCACAAATACCAGTTTTGGATGAGCATGCGGTATCTGCAGCGCCTGCGCCATGGGAGGAATGGAAAGGGCCGCGTAGGGATACGAGGCGGATACCCCATCCGCTACCAGGTCCTTTACAAAAGTTCCCTGCAAGGCCTGTGGAAGCGCTTCGTCCTTCACATATTTTTGCACACCCCGGAGCACGTACTGTGTACCGTCCGGGCCTTCTATGCGAAGGCTGCGGGTTTGATGCCCTCCCCCCCTTTGCAGGGGCGTCCATCCCGTCATATCGAAGACGGCTACCCGCACAGGGGCAGCCCATTCCTTACGATAGTTGGCTCCCAGCAGCCAGCGTTTAAAAGCGCCTGCCTTGAAACCTGTATACGCCGGCACCGTCACCGAGTCGGGATATTTTCCCACTGCCTCCACCACTTGCTCACGGGTCTTTAGCTGGGCCAGCTCTGCAGTGTGGACCACCTGGGCGTCATCGCCAGCGCCTTCCGTCCCTCCCACCGCATAAAATTTCACGGACGCCCGTCCGCTCTCCGTCAGCTCGATCACGGCAAACCCCAGCCCTTCCCGCGCCCACAGGGAGTTCTTTCCCATCTTTACCCGCGTGTGCTTGGAACCCGCGCCACTGACCACATAGTAGATGCTATCGTGCTGCAGCAGCTGCAGCGTATGCTCATGCCCGGAGACATGAATGACATTGGGCTGGCCCCGCATGACTTCTTCCACCTGTTCGATCAGGTCCTTGTATCTGGGATTACGCGTATCCTGCACATTTCCGAACACACCTCTCGCGATGGGATAGATGGACCCGATGACAGGCAGCGGGATATAAAGGTTCGGCTTCATGTCCGTCAGGGGGAAGATATGCTGTTTGATCGTATAATAGCCTCCATGCTCGCCATGCGTATAAAAAGCATGGTGCATAGCCACCACGATCAGCTTGTCCGGATATAAGCTGATAATATCTTTCAGGGCCGTGACAATGCTTTTTTCATCCTTACAGCTGCATCCCGACTGCAAACCCGGCCGGTCAGCCGGATCCTCCAGCCACCACTGGCTGTCCATACACACCAGCACAATTTTCCCGCCCACCCGGACTTCCACCGGTCCCGGGCAACCGCCAGCCGGCAGCATGGCCACATTGGGCAGCTGCAGTCCATTGATATAAGAAGATTGATTTTTGATCTGATCCCATCCACCCTGCCGGCCCCGCCGCCAGTCATGGTTCCCCGGGATGAAATAGGCTTTCGCCTGCTTACCCTGTACTACCGAGATCTGATAGTCGATGATCCGCCGTGCTGTCTCGTAATCTTTATCTCCCAGGGCCGGCATGCCCAGCGGATAAATATTATCCCCCAGATACACGAGTACATTGCTGCTGTCATTCCAGTCCACATGCGCTTTCAGCCAATCGCATACAGGATGATGCCCGTCTGCCATCTCACCTGCATCTCCGACTAAATACATCCGTTGAATGACCCTGTCGCCCTGGGCATGCGCCACCACGCCGAACAACAGCGCCGTTATCAACGGGCTAATGATCCTTACCATTCGTCTCATAGTTTATTTTGGTTGAGTGTACTTGAACAAAAGCACATTGGCATTCCCATCCCCCCCCTCGTTGGAAACATACATATTCCCCTTGCTGTCAAAGGCCAGTCCCTCCGGCTGCTTGAATAACGATGGCTTCAACGAATAGGCGGCCTTCAGCTTCCACTGATTGTCCAGCACCAGCAATACCTTGTTGACAGAGGAGATGATATACCACTCTCTTGTGATGGGATGACGGGCCAGACAGGCAGGATGGAACTTCCCTTTCCGCTGCTCCTTCGGCAGGTTAATGCCCGATACATCCACTGTAAAATGATCGATGACCTTTAAATGCCCCTTTCCGTTGCGTTGCAGCCTGAATACCGACACGCCGTCCCGCTGGTCGTCCTCTTTACAGTTCTTGCACAACGCATACAGACTGTTGTCATCATCCCCATATAGCCCCTCATATTCCCCGGCGGGGAGGATGTTCGGATATTCTTCTACATCCTGTTTGTCATGCTGTATAAAGTTCGTGGGGAAAACATATAATGAGCCATCGCTTCGGAGCACGACAAAGGAATTACCCGTATTCCCGCCCAGCACTGTCACATCCTCATAGTCGCCATGCTTCCCGAACTTCTTGTATTGCGGCTTTGCACCACCGGGACGGAAATAAAAAAGCTTCCCATCCTCGTCCTCGATGGCATACAAGCTGTCGTTATTGGGGCGGATAAACGTAATGCCCGAGATCTCGTGCAGGGCATCGCTCATGATGAACTTTTGCGGACTGGCCAGGTCATAGCCGGGCGGTGAGGTCACCGGCATGCCGTCGTCACCACAACCCCAGCTGGAGAATACAAAAAGAAATATGATGCAAATTATCCTCATCGATGTTATCCACGCATGTCCATACTGCCCGGTCTGTCCATAGTTGCCTTGAATGGTCTGAACACAATGTCTTATCCGACAGCCTTGACCACGGTCGAACCCGGACTTGCCGCACCCGGACTCGTCGAGGTCGAGCCCACCGAGCCTGCGGGGGCAGTCCCCGAAGGGCCATTCAGCCTTACCCCTACCCGGAAGGCGCGTAGCCCGCTGACCCCTTGCAGCTCCTCCAGCTCCAGGTGCTCCAGGTCATCCTCCAGCACTCCCTTTTGTTGCAGGTACTTCACGTAGCCAAGATATTCTTCCGCCTCCTTCTCGTTAAAATAGATCACCGCTATCTTGCCCGGCTGTGTCAGCCGCTCATTGCTGTTACGGATATGCACCTTATCCACCCGCTTCTTCACCACCTGGTACCGTATATTATAGCCCCCTTCCACGTCGAATCTCCGCTCGTCCTTGCGAAAGCTGATGTCGATGGGATTGGAATGTACAAAGATCAAGTGCGTCGTCACCAGTCTGCCCGGCATCTGCGAGGTATGCGTAGCCATCGCGATCGTCGCCATGGACGTCAGTTGCCAGAGACGAAGGTTCCGCAGGTAGATCAGGTCAAAGACCCTGTCCGGGGCAATGGACTGACCGATATAAATGTCGTATTCGACCCCATCCGTCCGGAATTTTTCGAAGTAGCAGGGATAGGTTTTCTGCAATTCTTCCATGGCCTTCTCCAGCTGCCGGTTCACCGTCTTGTTGATGGTTTGTATCGAAAGCTCCAGGTCCCGGCGCGCCTTGAAGGCGATGCCCGAATCTTCGTCGATGGCCTTCAGGTAGGGCTCTATGATGGAAGCCGTGTCCGGCCTGCTGTCCGAGAAATGCGAAAAGAATACATCCACCTTCTCCTTCAAAAAAGTATTCAGCTCCATCTCCTCCGCCGTGGTCAGCATGCCCGAGATGGCCTCCTGCCATTTTTTGCACTGGAAGATCAGCTCGTCGAGCAATGCGAGCCCGGAATGCTTTTGCAGATTGGTCAGCGTAAATATCAGCACTTCGAATTGGGTCTCCAGGTCTTTTCTCAATGCATTGTTCCGCTCCACCGTGGAATTGCGGATATCGATGGCCCCATAGAGCGGGTATACATTCTCGAAATATATCGTATCGATGGCAGGTCGCTGTTCACCCCACTGCTGCTCCCGTATGTAATGCCAGGCCGCTTCGTTGAACTTCCATTCCACCGCGGGCTGGATGGAGGTAAAATTTTCCTTGGTTACGGACTTGAGCTCCGCCTCGAACTCATCGATGTTCTTTTGCAGCAGCTGGGCCAGCAGCGGCAGCACGATGTCCAGCTTATAGAGCAGCGCGTGATCCAGCGTACCCTCTTTCCGGGAGGAGACCTCCAATACCCCTGCCAGCTGCGCATTGTACCAGACAGGCAGCAATGCGTACGCCTTTACGCCATTGTCGCGCAGTGTCTTGAGAAAAAAGACCTTGTTGTCGGTGGATTCATCGAGGTTTTCGAAGAAGATCAGCTTCGGGTCCCTGAAATATTTTTCGGTCATTGAGAGATAAGTCTCTTCCGCCTCGCCGTTCTGTAGAGCCGCCTCGGCCAGCACGCTATGGCAGCAGATCTCTTCCGAGAAGACGGGCTTGCCATTCACCCTCAAAAAGGGCAGCAGCCCAAAATCCACCGCATCGCTGCCCGCCAGCGCACGCAGGCTCCGGATGGCCATGTCATAATGCGTATGTCCATCATTGTGGTCCGGCTTGAGGATCGTATTCTTGATGGATTCCACGACATACTCCATGGTGATATCTGTCACCGTGATGGCGGCAAACCCTTCAAACCGGAAGAGGGTCAGCGGCAGATGCTCCATGAGGAAGGGAATGGCCGTACCGTCGTGCATATGTTGCTGCAGCTCATCCATATCCATATGCGGAAGAGGCGCCTTAGGCACGATATCGATAAATCGGGTATCTATATTCAGCCGGTAAAAGCCCGCTGCTCCCGTAGCGTCATCGGTAAAGGAGTGGATGATCGTGGCGGAAGGGAAATAAGCCGTGAAGTTGTACAGCCGCCGGATGATGAGGGAATAGGTGAATTCCAGGTTGATGCCCTTACGGCTGTGGTTCTCCTTGTCGATAAGGGATGCCCTTGGCTCGCCCGTCACCGGATCGCGGAGGAGATTGTAGAAAGGTCCTGTTCCATAAAAGATGATAGGACGCATGGGCACGCTCAGCGCCCATATATTGTCCCGCTCGTCCTCGATGGCGGGAAACAGCGCCGAATAGATCAGCTCCAGCAGGTCCTCATATCCCGTGACCTCTTCCACCGGGATAATATCCTTCCCCTTCAGACGATTTTCAAAATGACTGATGACAAATTCAAGGTATTTCAACTTCATCGTCTTCTCATGCATCTTGCGATCCTTGAGGAAGTCAATGAATCTCCGGAAGGACAGATGACTGTCGATCAGCTCCCCTCCTTCCAGCTTTTCCGCTATATTGAGCACGAAGTTCTCCATAAAAAAACAATGGTTCTTATTTCGACGGGTAGGCCAGGGCAGCAATCATGAATGCAAGCACGGATACGATCAGACCATACATAAAGGTATTATAAGATAATCGCAGCCAGCGGTACTTATTCCCAAGGGCAATGCCCTGAAAATAGACGTCGCGGATCAGGCTCCCGTATAAGAAGTCCCGGTCGTCCATCATTTGTAACATACCGCCCGCATACTCCTGCAGGCTCATCTTATAAAAATTTCCAAAGAAGAGAAGATTTACCTTCTTCTCGTCCAGGTCCTGCTTGCTAAAAGTACCCGGAGGAATATGCGGCCTGGTCGCCAGGATCGAAAAGATGATCGTTACCAGATTGACTGTCAATAGTATCGTGGCGGGGATGGCCAGGTTCGTATGATCCTCTATTTTCCGGAGCAGCAAACTTAATAACACCGAAATAATGATAGAGTTCACCTGGATCATGATATGCGCCTTGCTGTCCGCCTGGCTGCTGAGCTTTTGATTGTTGTTGGACGTGATCCGGAATACGGTATCGATCCCCCTTCCCGGGTCCTTTTTCTTTTTCTTCTTTTCCTTTTCTCCCCCATTCTCTACTACGTCATCCTCCTCCTCATGCTGGCGGAGAAGGGCGGTAAGGGTATTGGCTATGGGTGGTATCCCTTCCTTTTCCCGCAGCTTGTCCAGGTTCTCCTGCTTTTTTTCATTCAGGAGCAGTCTGCAATAGTCCGTATGATAGTGATGGGTCTCCAGCAGCCGGATCGTGCTCTTGCGCCAGTCTTCCTTGCTGATCTTTTTTCCCTGGGTAGCTTCCATCTCCTTGCGCATTAGCTTATTCCTTGCGCCGAAATCATCCGTTCCCAGGTGAAAGAGATCCCCGTCGCAAACGATGTCCTCCAGTAAATTCGTTGGTTTTTGAGGTATTTGTGTAGCCAGGATGCAGCCTTTGACGGATTGGATAGCTTCGGCATCCACACCCGTGCCCGTGAGAAAGGCTGCGGCCATGTCCGCCCCCCGCTGCTCATGTCCCGGCGCCCCTCCTTTGAAATATCCTGTGTCGTGGAACCAGGCGGCCACATTTACGATAAAAAAATCCCGTTCGGATAGTTGATAATGCTGGGCGATCATCCTCACCGCCTTGACTACTTGTTCGGTATGGGTACGATCATGATAAACAATCTTTTCATCGACATGCGAGCTAAAAAAACTGCGTACGTACTGTTGGGTCTGATCCAGAATGATAGTGTAGTCCATACCCGCGTAAGGTACAGCTTTCTGTGCATTTTTCTAACGGGCCCGAACCTTTATGACAATGGGATCCTCATTCCTGCCA
This sequence comes from Puia sp., assembly GCA_035546735.1. GTDB lineage: Bacteria > Bacteroidota > Bacteroidia > Chitinophagales > Chitinophagaceae > Puia. Next base: position 158 of record DASZWE010000680.1, on the reverse strand, counting down.
ACAGATTTCTTAGCTGGCCCTCCTGGCCCTAAGAACGGCCCCAACGCCGGACTTTCCAACTCCTTCGGTGGTCCTGGCAGACCCGTTGTCCGTGGTAGCCCTGGCAGACCCGTTATTCGTGGTAGCCTTGACAGACCCGTTATCCGTCGTAGCCCTGG
>DASZWE010000679.1:0-5041 GCA_035546735.1 Puia sp. | reverse complement strand
GGACGAAGCAGCCAGCATCGCTGCTATGGCTTCTCATTTCAGACATTCAAACATATAAATTATAAAATATGAAAGACAATAAATGGTACACCAAACCTAATTTGGTAGTAGAGCCCTTGTTCGACCGCTGGTACGCCTGGTCACATCTTATCTCTCCGGCAACATCCGCCATGAACGTATTGAACAGGCATCTGAAGATCCTGAATTCCTACATCCAGAATCCGCATATCCATGCGGCCGCGGCAAAAAACCCAAAAATGCGTGGAGGCCCTTTTGTGGATTTCAAAGGGACGCGTGTAGAAGAAGCCAGGGCCCTGCTGAAAGAGACGGAAGAGAAAAAAGCCTATCAGCTGGAATTTGCCCGGGCCATCGGCCAGCTGAACCAGCTATTGAAGACCTCCGCCCGGGGTTTTGCCATGGATCAGCTTTACCCCCAGGTGCCCGATATCCTGAGGGGGTATGTGGAGCTGGTCTATGATCTGAATAATAATCCATCCTTCCGGTTGTTCGAAACTCTCTTGTACAACGGGCCCTGTTACAATGAATCCTCTCAAAGCCTGGCGCTCTGGATCACGAATAATGACGAGAGGCCATTCGTTCTCAGCACTCCCCGGCTGAACGAGCCGGATGTCATCCATGTCGATGTTCCATTCCGGCATCGTGGAATAGACCTGCTCAGCCGGATGAGACGTGTACCCGGCAGCAAGGAGGAATTAGCAGAGGCGTTCAATATCAGCCCCGACGACCGTCCGCTGTTCGATACCTTTTTCACCAGGGAAGAACCCGAGCCCTATATCCCTTACACAGGGGACAAGATACGGATGCGCTACTTTGGTCATGCCTGTATCCTGGTAGAGACAAAGGACGTAAGTATTCTCGTTGACCCTATCATCAGCTATCATGGCTACTCCACCGATGTGTCGAGGTATTCGGATATGCACCTTCCGGAACGGATAGACTATGTGATGATCACTCACAATCACCAGGACCATATCCTCTTCGAGACCCTGCTTTCGCTGCGTCATAAGATCGGGCAGATCGTTGTGCCCCGCAGCGGCAACGGCTCTTTACAGGACCCGAACCTGAAGCTGATGTTCAATGCCCTCGGCTTTGACAATGTCGTGGAGATCGGGGAATTCGATACGGTGGGCCAGGGCAACTGCCGTATCACCGGGTTGCCTTTCATCGGAGAGCATTCCGATCTCGACATCCGGACAAAGTTATGTCACCATGTAAAGATCGGTCAGTACTCTTTGCTGTTTGCCGCCGACTCATGCAATGTAGAGCCCCGGTTGTACGAACATGTATCGGAGATGATCGGCCGCGTCGACAGCCTGTTCCTGGGAATGGAGTGCGACGGTGCGCCGCTATCCTGGCTGTATGGTCCCCTTCTTACGGAAGACCTTCCCAGGGATATGGACAACTCCCGTCGTTTGGCGGGTTCCAACTATGAAAGGGCCAGGGCTATTGTAGATGTTTTCGATCCCCGGGAACTCTATGTGTATGCCATGGGAATGGAGCCGTGGCTGGAGTTTATCAGCAGCATCAAATATACCAGCGAGTCTAACCCCATCGTGCATTCCAACAGGCTGATAAAAGAATGCGGCGAAAGGAACATCGTCTCCGAGCGGCTTTACGGAGAAAAAGAGCTTTTCTATGAGATGGAAGCTATGACGGTATAAATAAAACAGCCAATCGTGAACCAGATATTCAAAATGATCGTTGGCTTCACAGGCAGATGGGGCCTGGCGAAGTACATTGTCCTCGGACTGTTTTCAGGGTTTTGCAATTTCCTTTTTATCAATTCCGTGACCAGGGTGATCAGCATGCTCGTCGCGGGCCGTTTCACCGTCGTCAGCAAAGAATACATCGTGGTCTTTATTTCCATTATCCTGCTTTTTGTGTGGGTAAGGAAGACTCTCGCGCTGGCGCTTATCCGGCTGTCGCAAACCCTTTTCTGGCGGCTTCGGAAGGAAATACTCTTATTGGTCCTCCGGTCCGGCTACCGGCAGCTGTCCGCCGAGAAGAACGAGGTATATTCGGCCATCGTAAGCGATGTGAACATTCTGACCAATGTCTCTATGACCACCATCGATTTTTCCACGGCCTGTATCCTGTCGTTTTCCTGCCTGGTCTATCTCTGCACTATTTCCTTCCTGCTGTTCCTCATCACACTGGGCGTCGCTTTAGTAGGCGTGTCGATCTATCACGTGAGGAGCACGAAGAACATGCAGGCCTTCAAAGAGGCCAGGGTCCTGGAGAACAAGTTCCAGGAGAGTTTCAATGCCATCCTCAATGGATTTAAGGAAATATCCATGGAGCCCCGAAAGGGAAGGGACATATTTGATAATAAGATCAAGGTCATCTCAAGACAGGCATTTGCTAACAATGCTTCCGCCTTTGCAGGCTTCCTGGGCAATCAGATCACCGGACAGATACTTTTTTATCTGCTGATCTCTTCCGTCCTGCTTTTTTTCAGCGTTACCCTTCATATCAAGGCGAGCGATACGATCAGCTTCATTTTTACCCTGCTATATCTGCTGGGTTCCATCGAGACGATCATGCTCCTGCTGCCGGGATTGGCAAGGGCAAAAATAGCCTCCAATCACCTGATGGGACTGAAGAGCAGGCTGGAAGGTCTGCCCGTCGACGATAGGAGGCCGGCGATGCCCATCGCCAGATCGGAATTCGAACAGATAGAGGTTCGTGGTATCACCTTTCAATACGACACCGGCGATAATGGTTTTGGCATAGGGCCGGTGGATTTTGAAGTACAGAAAGGCGAGATCGTATTTATTTACGGCGGCAATGGCAGCGGAAAAACCACGTTTATCCATTCGCTGCTGGGGCTTTCCATTCCATCCTCGGGAGAGATCAGGCTCAATGGGAATATCGTGGACAGCGAAGGATATCCTACTTACAGAACAGCCTTTGCCGTCGTCTTCAGCGATTTTTATCTGTTCAACGAATTGCTGGGATTCGACTCTTATGACCCGGCAAAATGGGAATATTATCGCGAACTGTTCGAGCTGAAGGAAAAAGTGAGCCTGGAGAAGGGGGTATTTTCCACGACCGATCTTTCGGCCGGGCAACGGAAACGTCTCGCGCTCATTGCCGCGCTGCTCGAAGAAAAGCCGGTGCTGGTCATCGATGAATGGGCGGCGGACCAGGACCCTTACTTCCGGAAGAAATTCTACACGGAGATACTGCCTGTTCTCAAGGCGGAAGGCATTACTGTCATAGCTATCACCCATGACGACAAGTACTATCACTGTGCCGACAAACTTTATAAAATGGATTATGGCAGACTGACCCTGGAATGGTCACAGGTGCTGGAACCCCAGTCTTTATGAAAAAGCGCCAATTGATATTGCTTCATTTCGCCGGCGGAAATCACTATTCCTTCCAGTTCCTTTTGCCGTGGCTAAAGGACTTTCACGTTCTTGTCCCGGAGCTGCCGGGTAGAGGGCGAAGGCATGGGGAAGCGCTTCTCAGGGATTTCGACCTGGCGGCCGCCGATATATTCCGTCAGGTGGTCCGCTGGCTGGATACATCGCCATTTATCATTTATGGCCATAGTATGGGGGCCTACCTGGCGTTAAAGGTCGCCAATCTGCTGGAGCAGGCGGGAAGGTGCGCCGGGTATATAGTAGTCAGCGGCAACGCCGGTCCCGGCATCAGGGATGGGAAGAACCGCCATTTATTACAGGGACAGGCTTTTATCCGGGAGCTGGAATACCTGGGCGGCGTGCCGAGGGAAGTGCTGGACGATAAAGAGCTGTTCAGCTTCTTCGAGCCCGTGCTGCGTGCAGATTTTGAGCTGGCTGAAATGAATGCGCTGGGGCAAGAGCCTCCATCCGGGGCTCCACTATACGCGTTGATGGGCAGCATGGAATCCAGGACAGACAAGATCGCCAACTGGGGCAGGTTCACCCGCAGGAAATTCAATTCCGAAATATGGGAGGGGGATCATTTTTTTATTCATAATTATCCAGACAGGCTGGCCGCTCTTTTCCTCGACTGCAGCCGGACCCGTATGGAATAAATCAGCATAATGAAGAAGTTACCTGTAAGACTGAACGGCCAGGGAATATTCCCCCTGGTGGCTTTGACCATCATTATCTTCTCGCTGTCGGTAAGAATGGAGAACGTTCCTCCCCTTGGACGGTTGCTGAATCCTTTTACCGGGGTAGTACAGAATAACGGTGACCGCCGGCTGGACGGGGACCTGGCAATACCGGCGACGGGAGTATCGGAACCTGTTCACGTATATTTCGATGATCGCAAGGTCCCTCACATCTTTGCTGGCAACGCCGGTGACCTGTATTTTGCACAGGGATATGTGACGGCTTCACTGCGGCTGTGGCAGATGGATTTTCTCAGCTATGCTTCGGCAGGCCGCCTGGCAGAGCTGTTTGGCGACGACTATGTAGCCTATGACCGCAACCAGCGGCGTATAGGCATGCTGTCTTCAGCTACCAGGGCGCTTTCCTGCATTGCCAAAGACAAAGAGTCATGGGATGCCTTGTGCGCCTATACCCGTGGAGTCAATGCGTATATCCGGCAGCTGCGATACAGTCAATTGCCGGTAGAATATAAGCTGCTGGACTACTGGCCGGAAAACTGGACAAACCTGAAGACCGTCCTGGTGATGAAGTACATGGCGGCGACGCTGACAGGATATGAGGAGGACCTCAGCATGTCGCATCTGATGCTGGCTCTTGGCGAAGAGAAATTCAACCGGCTTTTCCCTTCTTTCCAGATACATGCCACGCCGGTGACAGGGGGTGGCCCGTCTGCGGCTGACAGCGCCTATCGCTGTAAAAGACCGGATTATCTCAATTACTCTTTTTTATCCGGCGGCCAGATCGTTGCTCCATCGACTTATAACCCTTCCCTGGGCAGCAACAGCTGGGCTGTGTCCGGGGAAAAAACACGATCCGGCTATCCTATCCTTGCCAATGACCCGCATCTCAACCTCTCACTGCCAAGCATCTGGATAGAAATGCAGCTGTCGGCTCCCGGTCTCAATGTCTATGGC
>DASZWE010000678.1:0-4444 GCA_035546735.1 Puia sp. | reverse complement strand
ACCCGACTCCCGCGAACTGCATTTAACTCCGTGGACTATCTGTCTCGACGACCTCCGGGAAAAAAAGAGTAAATTCAGCGACCTTATTATGGACATAACCCTTCTCATAAAAGACGCAGCAAAAGGCAATGCGGCCGCGCAAAAATGTCTCTTCGACCGCCTGGCGGACCCGATGATGGCCATTTGCTGCCGCTATGTCAAGGGTAGGGAAGACGCCGAAGAGATCCTGCTGGACGGATTCTTTAAATTCTTTAAGAACCTCCCCGGATTTACGTACCAGGGAGAAGCAGCCCTGTACGGCTGGATTAAGATGATCATGATACGGGAATGCCTGATGTTCCTCCGGAAAAAGAATGTATTCACCATGCTGGCGGAAGTAGAGGCCGAAGACATGCCCTCGGAGTCCGGGATCCTGTCGGAACTTTCCGCGGCGGAGATCTTCCACCTGATCGTCCAGCTGCCCGTAGGCTATCGCACCGTCTTCAACCTCCATGTGATAGAAGGCATGGAACATAAGGACATCGCCAGAGAGCTGGGCATCGCCGAAGGCACTTCCAAATCCCAGCTGAGCAAGGCCAGGATCCTGTTACAAAAAATGTTATTACAAAAAGGGATTAGTTATGGACAACGAAAGACCCAATGAACGCACATGGTGGGGCCGCCGGCTGGAAGAGCCCGGCGCATTGCCGGGGACAGGTCTTACGGATAAAGAGGCCGCCTGGGATAAGCTATATGATCGCCTGAAAGATGTCCGAAAAACGGGCCGCCGGGGAAATATAGCCCGTTTTCCGGAAAGGGCTAATGATGGTCCTTCCGACAACGAGCTGGAAGCTCGTTTTGGCGCCGAAGCTCCCCGCCGCAAAAGAATGATCTGGCTTTGGGCCGCCGCAGCCTGCCTCCTGCTGATCGTGATACCGACCGCCCTGTTATTAAAGGACAGGAACCCGGGCCATGACCCGAAACCAATCCCCGTGGCCGTCAGCTCCGGAAAGGAACGGTCGACACCGCAGGACAAGCTGTCCTCCCCCACGCCGGTGATTGCCAACCCGCCGCAGCCGGCCAGCGGGCAAAGGGTCAATCAGGGTAAAGATATGGCGGCTACCCGGCCCCGTCCGGCAACAGAAAAGGCTGCCCCAACCCATCCGGCACCCGCCCCGCCCACCCGCCCGGCACCGATCCGCCCCGATCTCAACAAGCTGCTGGCCCATGGCGCCGACACGCTGACCCTTGTCTTTGCCCCCCGGCCGGACCTGTCCAAACCCCTGACCGCGGCGGCCGCCACACCCCCCAAAAAAGCACAACGCGTCGTACATATCAATGAGCTCGAATCCCCGCAGCCCACGCCAGCCACGGTCAGAGGCCCCCGCCAGAAGCCAGGTGGCCTGCGCTTCGGATTCGTACCCGAAAACTCCTTCCGCCCGTCTACCACCTATGCCGCACCGGAAGCACACCAGATACTGTCACTGGACGAACCTTTGGTTCGTTCGCCGAAGGCCAGACATTAAATCAAACCAGCTCAAAACCCTCAAAAAAAATAATTCACCATGAAAAATTTTATTGTCACGGTGCTCACCCTGCTGAGCATCCTGGGAAACCTTTGCGCCCAGTACAACCTCACCGCCCGCGTCGGCCAGTCATTCACGGGAATATCCTCCGACCACCTCCAAAACCGCTTCTGGATCGACCTGGGCAAAGGCAATCGTATTTGCCTTGAGCTGGAAGACGAACAGGACCTGGAAAGATTTACCAATATCGACTCCCTCCTGATGGTATTCCTCGCCGATATGAGACCCTTTAACGACTCCCTTTCCGACCCCCTGTCCTGGCACCTCATCGACTATGTGGTAGATGCCGGAGGAAAAAAGAAAGTCCGTCTTCAATCCTTCCATCCCTCCGCCTCCAGTTTCCTGCTCGACCAGGCAGAACCCGCCGCTCTTCGCCTCGAGCAGGACACCATCCAGATCGTGCTCGAATCGCCCGCTACCACCGGTCGCCGCCATGATGGCATCCGCCAGGACCGCCTCAGCCTCTACCTGAATAATTATCATGAGATGTCCAACTATATCACCGGGGGATTGAACGAGAAGATCCGCTGGCTCCAAAAGAACGTCAACGGGTATTGGGTCCGCGATAAGAATAGCTACCGCGCAGAGAAGGACCCCAGCATCTCCGCACCCCTGCCTGCCGGCTATATACATGTGAGCAACGACCAGCTGTACACCATCATACAGGTGAACATGGGGAATTATAAGAATTATTTTGCGCCTTCTTTCAGCCTGGGCGTCGGCCTTAGCTTCAAAAGGGGAGAAAGTACCCGCAGGTTCATGTTTATGTGGCAACCCCTCTTCCTGTTCGGCACTAACGCCCAGGGTCATATGCAGACATACAGGAATGAATTCGTCATCGTGAATATCTTCCGGGATTGGAACGAACCGCGCCCGGTCTATTATATCAACTTCGACCCCTCCGTTTCCTTCGGCTTCATGGTCCGCCGCGACGGGGAGTTTTTTCAGAAGAACAGCTACTTTCTAGGCATAGGGCATGTTAACCTGCTTAAACACGCCATCGAGCTCCAGCCCGGCATGTATTTTCATGACTTTTTTAAAGAGGTGACTCCTTCCATAAAACTAAACTTAAATTTATAACATCCAAACCCCAGCTCTTCGGCAGGCCGGCCCTCCGGCCTGCCGGATCCCACCATCACTTAACACTCCCCGCCCATGCATCCATCTTCTTTTCCAGCACCTCCAATGGCATCGCCCCATCTTTAAGGATCTCGTCATGGAAGTCGGCCAGATGGAACTTGTCCTTCAGCGCAGCCTCGTATTTGCTGCGCAGCTCCCGTATCTTCAGCGCGCCGATCTTATAGCCCAGCGCCTGACCCGGTATCGCCATATACCGCTCGATCTCGGCCGTCGCACCTTCCGGGGAGATGGCTTCATTATCCATCATATATTTGATAGCCTCCTCACGCGTCATTCCTTTCGTATGTATCGCAACGTCCACCACCAGCCGGATGGCCCGGTGTATCTCATCCCCCAGCGCACCCATATACTGATACGGGTCCGTATAAAGCCCCAGCTCTTTGCCCAGGCTCTCGCAGTATAAGGCCCACCCCTCTACATACGCATTGTTCCCCCCAAATCTTCGGAAGGCGGGCAACGAACTGTTTTCCTGCTGAAGAGAGATTTGGTAGTGGTGACCGGGAATAGCCTCATGCAGGAAAAGAGACTCCATCCCCGAAGTAGTATTGAAGGTAGTGGCGTCCAGGATAGGCACGTAAAAGACGCCCGGACGCTTCCCATCCCCCGAACCCTGGAAGTATTCCGCACTCGCGCTGGCAGCCCGGAAAGCCTCCGTCTGACGGATCTCGAACCCTGTCTTCGGAACATGGTGGAACATCGTAGCCAGCTGAGGCTGCATCGTTTGGTGGATTTTCTCGAATGCATCCAGCACCTCCTTTGGCGTCTTATAAGGCATAAACCGCTTGTCCGTTCTCATGTATTCAAAGAATGCGGCAAGATCCCCTTTGAAGCCCACAGCCCTTCGGACGCTGTCCATGATCCCCCGGATACGGGCCACCTCACGCAATCCCGTCTGGTAGATCTCTTCCGGGCTCTTATTGGTCGTTGTCTGATCCCGTACCAGGTAGGCATACCACTGCTCACCACCCGGCAAGGCGCCAATACCCGAGCTGGCCCTGGCCTTTGCCAAATAATCGTCTTTTAAAAACTCCGCCAGCTTCTTATAAGATGGCACAAGGGACTCCCGTATCACCTGTACATAGGCATTCTTCAATCGCGTGATCGTAGCCGTGTCGGAGGTGACTTTTTCCAGCCGGGTAGCCGGTGTATAGAAAAGACTTTTCTCGGGCTGGTCCGTCACCAGCGCCTGCATCTGCGGGATCATTTTTACCACCAGCGCTTTGGGCAATACAATGCCGGCCGCCATGCCCTTTCTAAAATAGGCGATGGCACTGTCCGTCCAGGGACCAAAGGCCCGCGCCCGCTTCAGCCAGTCTTCATGATCCTTTACGGAATGGAAGGGCTGGAAACCATCCCCACTGCCCAATTGCCCCATCGTCAGCGGCAACGCATAGAACTGGTTGAAGGGGATATAATAATAGGGATATTTGAATGCTTCTATGCGAGTGCCCGTCTCCCATTGGAGGATGTCATAGCTGATACCGTCATCCGCACTCAGCTTGCTTCGATCCCATTTGCTTAGCCCGTCCCGAAAGCGCGTGAAAAAATTTTTTAACGAGTCGCGATAGCCGTCCGTGAAATCGGCAGGTAGCAGGTCATTATAGCGGGGATCGCCATTTTGCGTAGCTTCCAGGGGCAAAAGACGCATCCTTCCTTCGAAATAATCGTTGAGATACTGTGCAAATTCCTTGTTGTTCTCTTTAGCGGAAGACGCTGGACTGTCCTTTGGCATTAGCTTA
>DASZWE010000677.1:0-3992 GCA_035546735.1 Puia sp. | reverse complement strand
CCACCCCGTTCTCCGTCCATAGCCCCGTGTGAAACCCTCTTTTGGCTAATTCCTTTACCACGGAATCCAATTTCGTATAGCCACATCCATAGCCGTCGTTAGGCAATATCCAGCCACGGGGCATTTCATGACTGATATATTGATCTGCCACCAGGGGGATCACATCCGGTGTGGTACCGTTGATACCGGAACCGGTATAATTTTTTGTTTTTTCACCTTTGGCGCCCCGGTTGTAACAATTTGCATCGCCCATCCCCAATGCCCATCTGGGCGGAAGAAAAGGACGGCCCGTTATATAGGTATACTGGTCGAGGATATGCTTGAAAGACTTTCCGTAAAAATAAAATGCATCAAAACGGTCTTCACGATGAGAAAGCCTAAGCGTATCCCCGAACGAATACATTCCCGCGTCAAAAGTGTTACGCAGTACGCCATACCCATTGCTGCTCATATAGAAGGGCACGGGATTAGGCCTGCCACCGGCATTCCAGCCACCTCCCTTTTCAATCAGGACGTCCTTGCCACGGTAGGTGAAAGAGCCATTTTGCATCCCGCACCCGTAGAATTGTTCATCAGGTGCCCTGATCATTTGCTGCATCGTGGTGGAACCAAGCTCCAGCGGCGACAATTCTTCCCAAATCCGGTGATCATCCGCACGGTCATAAAGAGCAAACCGCAACGGTTTTTTGTAGACACGTACAACACAACGTCCGGATTGCACCGCATAATACGCTCCTTTATCCAAAAAGCTGAGCCGTAGATCCACGCCGGGCTGAGCTATAGCGATCTCACCTCCGGCCGGATCGGAAAAAACGCCATCAGGAGCAACCCAGATGCGGAAGATATCTTCTTTGTAGAACTGCAGCCGGATACGGGACACGCCTGCTTCCATCTCGCATAGTCCCCCTTTCACCTTAAGGGCCGTAAGGTCACCGGGAACATACTTCAATGCATATATCCGGATGTCAAGCGTATTATTCTCCGGGCGCTGGTCGCCAGGCAGATCAGCCGCAAAATGCAACGTATGAGAGGGGTATTTGCTCAGATCCACGGCGGGGAATGAGACCTCATACTCCGAATCCGCGGCCAAAGGATCTCTTCCCGCAGGGACCACAGCCTTCAAAACCTTCCCCCCATCCAGCAGACAGCTGACCCCAAAATCACGGACGATGCTTTCCGACCCCGTATTCTTGATCTTCAATTTCAAAACATCGTCTTTCGTAAAAACATTCCCGGATTCATGATGGGAAACAAGACCCGAGATGCCGATATCTTTCCTGAGAGCCTCCGACAGCCGGATGTCATCCACCATCCAATACCAGCCGTACATACCCTTCCAGGACCAGCGTATATATATCTTTGGCTGACGAGCCGCCCATCGGGTGATATTGAGCTCGACATTCATAGGCGTCAGCATATCCGTGGAGGCAGGCGACCCATTCTTTACGTCGAGATCCACCCAGTTCTTATCGTCGGTGCTGATGCCTACGAATAAACCACCATCCTTTGATTTTTTATGCCTGTTCCACCGGAAGGTCTGTTGGAATTTTAAGATCACAGTTCCTTTCCCCGAACAGTCGATGGCCGGTGTCTCTACATAGGCGTCCGGATAGCGGTTTTCCTTTTCCCAGGACGGCTGGTCCTCATCCACAATGTAGCCGGCAGGGTACTGAAGGTGATTTCCTCTGCTCAGAGAGGCGATAGGAGGCGCCTGCTGCTGATACCCGAACGAACCCGGATAAGGCTGGTCGGTGACAAGCCATTCACAACCTCTCTTATTCACATCGACATTCTTCCATCCCGGCGGCAACCCCGAAGCCTTGAATGTTTCTTTCCAAAATACAAGCGAGTCGCCGTCTTTAGCCTGGCAGTTTCCGGAAAGGCCCGGCGCAGCCAGAAGGGTACAAAGTATCAATCTTTTCATCATTTGGAAACAGTCCTTCATCATTCATCAACGATGCGTCGTATTTAATAATTTAATGGCAATCTCATAGGCGCCCGGCACCTGCACGCGCATGGGTATGCGGATATAGTAATTGTAGCTATCATCCTGGTAGACGCCCTTATAATGGCTGTCGCTGGTCCCCGTGTAATAGCCACCGGATGGATTGCTGGACCAGGTAGCCGTACTGTCGATATGCATATATTGTGAAAGGATGTTATAGTACATATTGAAGCCGTTACCCAACGACGCAATAGGGAAAGGCACCAGCGGAAATTTAATAGAGATGGCCGAATCATTCACCTGGTATGTATCCGGCGCGTAATCCTGAAGATTCTGCAAATAGGGCGGAACTGGATTCAACCCGGTATTTGGCCTTTTGGTCAGCTCCCCCGTACGGGGATTGAAAGGCACCCCATTTCTGTCCATGACCTTTAGGATAATGGTATTGGGTGTGTCCGCGTAACGGGTCACCGTAACGAGATCGTAAGGGTTACTCTGCCCGTTGAACAGCGTAACAGCGGCAGCCGCATTACCCACATGCGCCAGGGAATTGCTAAAAGCCCCCTGCTCCGGCGCCGTCTCCAGCGGCTTGCCATCCGCAATCACTATCGTCATGATCTTTTTCAACACCTCCGCCCCCGCACTGTTGGATACGGACAGGTCCATACTATACGTTCCCAGCGGGAGGTAAAGAGTGCCACTGTTCGCCTCGATAGTGCCATTGGTCTCGTTCACCCTCAAAGGCGGCATATTCACCACGGATTGTTTGGCCAGAATGCTGCTGTAAGTGACATCCGTCAGGTTATTGTAAGCGGCCGTCCAGATAGACACCGGATATTGTTTGGTGAACAGGCTGTCGACAATGGCGCCGGTAGAGTCATAGATATGCACCCATTTTACATGCATCGGAATGCTGGACCCGTCCGTGATCAGCGAGTAGGAGGAAGCAGTCCTTCCCCTGACAACGGTGAACTGGTTGACAGCATACTGTACATAAGGGCTGATAAAGCCATCGCCGTATTTCGTACAGGCCGAAAGGGCCGTGATCAGGATAATAAATAATATTCTTCTCATAAGTTTTTATTGTTTATCGGACCTGGTAATATTTATCGGACCTCGTAAAGTTTATCGGACCTCGTAAAGTTTATCGCGTCCCGTAAAAGAATAAAGTATGTGAATTGCTCAGCGCATTGATCATCCCCGTCTTGGTAACAACACCCGACGTGGAACACAGCGTGTGCACACCGATGTCCGGCGTAATATCCCCCGCAGGACTCGCATCACTGAGATCATACGGCTGCCACAGTTGTGTGTAGTATACCAGCTGGGGTACACCCGATACAAGGGAATTATATCCCAAATTCCCATCCTTGGTATACTCATAGGATATGATCACCGTATCACCCGTCAATTCCGTCGGATAAAAAGCCCCGGTATTCGTAAGGACGCTGTAAGGCAATGCCTGGGGAACCAGGTACATCAGCAGGGAATCCCTCGTACCGTTGATGTTATTGCGTAAGTAATAAAAGAGAGAATCCAGCGCAAACTTCGAAGAAGGATCGACATTCTGCACCTGGACCGTACGCTGATTGAGATAGCTGTAGATAGAATAATCCGACGGAGCAAAAAAAGTAGTCCCCTGTTCGTTCACCTTGTCCTTTAGTCCTGCCGTATCGATAAGCTGCACCAGCGTATCGTAAAGAGAAAGGCTCTTCAATACATCATAGGTGGTGGTACGGCTATAGGCGCCGGTATTCTCCGCCGATCCGCCTACGATATAATCCTTTTTGCAGGCAGTCCAGGCGCCCGCCAGGCACAGAAAAAGAACCGTTCTTACAAATATATTTTTCATGTAGCGTCTGTTTAAAGCAACTATTAAAAGGATTTATTTATGCGAAGCCCACCAGGGATTTTGCACCAGCAGATTGTCCTGCGGGAACAGCGTACCCATATCCAGCGGCCAGTAATACCCCTTGCTGGCAGCCGTCACCCGGTCGCTCTGATAGCCTACGAACTCCAGCCAGCCCTGTGTGGATTCCGTACGGAT
>DASZWE010000676.1:0-4937 GCA_035546735.1 Puia sp. | reverse complement strand
CGGCCAGGTCCTCATACTGTGTGGCGTATAGCAAGGTGGTATAGTTTGTATCCTGTGTGACCAGGCCACAATAATAATAGGACGACTCCACTTCCCGGGAGAATCTGGCATTGCGCATCTCCGTAACAAATTTCTCATAATCGAAGCTGATCTGATCGGTGAGCTGATGAGATTGTATCCACGCCGTATTAATGACGAGCGGCAGCTTCAGCGGTTTGAAATCATTGCGGAATGTCTCCCAGAAGAGTCTGCCGGGGCTGGAATTACCGGGTCCGGCGGCGATGGCTTCGTCAAAGGTGGACTGGAAGTTCCTTGCTCTTCTCAAATTTTGGAATACTCCCCTGCTCATAAAGTCTTCGCTATGCGGATAGCCCATCTGGATAGCCACCTCCATATAATGCAACATGAGGGAATCCCGCAGGTCTTCGCTGGCCAGGTGCTGGTTGCTGGTGGCCTGGGCCAGCCGGTACATCAGGTTGGCGAGAGGAGTATAGCCCAGCTGCTCGGCGATGTGCAGGGACTGAACGGCCTCGTCATAGAACCCCGCGTCCGTGAGGGCGCTTCCCAGTTCGAAATAGGCTTTGGCAGAGGGGGACTTATAAATGGCGGATTTGAACAGGTCGATGCTTGTGGGGATATCCTTTTTATTGACATAGTTGTCCAGGGCCCGGGCAAACAGTTTTTGACCGGCTGCGGCATCGCCTGTGCCCATGGCCGTATGGATGGCGTCGATGTTATAGATATTGTCGGTTGCAAGGGAACCCTTGTCGCTGCCGGCGGATGGAGCGGCGGCAGGCTCTTTGTCCGTATGGGTATTACAGGCAAACAGGGTTGCCGCGACGAGGGCGAGGGGGAGGAGCTTTTTCATACCAAAGGTGTTGCCGAAAGATAGAAATTATTTGTTGACTATCAAATGGGTCATCGTACGTAAATTTGGCAATTATGATTAAAACAGATTTCCTGGTGATCGGCTCCGGAATTGCAGGGTTGAGCTATGCGTTAAAAGTAGCTCAGCATCATCCTGATAAGAGCATCCTTGTCATTACGAAGACGAGGGCGGATGAGACCAATACCAAATACGCACAGGGGGGCATTGCGGGTGTGACGGACCTGGAGAATGACAGCTTTGACAAGCATATCCAGGATACGCTGATTGCCGGTGACGGACTTTGCAATCCCCATACCGTGGAGATCGTCGTAAAAGAGGGCCCCGAACGTATACAGGAGATCATCGACTGGGGGACCCGGTTTGACAAGGATTCGGGCGGGGAGTTCAAGCTGGGAAAAGAGGGCGGTCATTCCGAATTCCGGATCCTGCATCACAAGGATGTGACGGGAAGGGAGATCGAGCGCGCCCTGCTGGAGACCGTGGGCAAGCAGTCCAATATCACGATTATCAAGCACTGGTTTGTGCTGGACCTGATCACGCAGCATCACCTGGGCTATCTCGTCACCAAATCCACGCCCGACATCGAATGTTATGGCGTATATGCCCTGGATCAGCATACC
This sequence comes from Puia sp., assembly GCA_035546735.1. Classification (GTDB taxonomy): domain Bacteria; phylum Bacteroidota; class Bacteroidia; order Chitinophagales; family Chitinophagaceae; genus Puia. Next base: position 3,428 of record DASZWE010000676.1, on the reverse strand, counting down.
AATAAGATCGTAAAGATCCTATCCCGTATCACCTTGCTGGCCACCGGCGGCAATGGCCAGGCTTATCGGACGACTACCAATCCCAAGATCGCGACGGGCGATGGAGTGGCCATGGTCTATCGTGCAAAGGGGCGTATCGAAAATATGGAGTTTATCCAGTTCCACCCCACGGCGCTCTTTGAACCCGGCGTCAGCCCTTCTTTTCTTATTACAGAGGCCGTTCGGGGAGATGGGGGCATCCTGCGCAATAATCGTGATGAGGCCTTTATGGCGGAGTATGATCCCAGAAAGGACCTGGCTCCGCGCGATATTGTGGCAAGGGCCATCGACAGTGAGATGAAGCGGGCGGGTACGGAACATGTATATCTCGATTGCCGGCATATGGATCAGGAGAAGTTTATGGAGCATTTCCCCAATATCTATCAGAAATGTACATCCATCGGCATCGATGTAGCGGAGCAGATGATCCCGGTGGCTCCCGCGGCGCATTACAGCTGTGGCGGTATAAAGGTGGATGAATGGGGGCGCACGTCTATCGTCAACCTGTATGCCTGCGGGGAATGTTCTTCCACCGGATTACACGGGTCCAATCGTCTCGCCAGCAACTCGCTGCTGGAAGCATTGGTATTTGCGCACCGTTGTTACCTGGATACGGTGGAGAAGGTGGAAGGCATCGGCTTCAGGGAGGATATCCCCGATTGGAACGCGGAAGGGACGACGGAGCCGCGCGAGATGATCCTCATTACACAGAGTCTGAAGGAGCTGCAGCTGCTGATGAGCGACTATGTGGGTATCGTGCGCACCAATATGCGTTTGCAAAGGGCTATGAAACGGCTGGATCTTTTGCATGAGGAGATAGAGTCCTTTTATGAGACCACGGCCGTATCGCCGCAATTGTGTGAAGTGAGGAACCTGATCACCGTCGGGTACCTTATTGTCAAAGAAGCGTCTTTCCGGAAGGAAAGCCGCGGTCTTCATTTCAATACCGACTATCCCGAGAAGAGCATGCTGGTGCAGAATATTGTGCTATAAATATCCCGGCCCCCGCCGGGGCGGCTCATCTATATTTGACCCATGAATAATCACTCCCTCTCCAAAGCCATGATATTTGCTGCAGGCCTGGGCACGCGGTTCAAGCCTTGGACCGACCACCATCCCAAGGCGCTGGCTTTGATCAATGGTAAAAGTCTGCTGGAAAGGAATATCCGGTATTTACAGCAATACGGTATTTATGATGTCGTCGTCAATGTGCATCATTTTGCCGATCAGATCATCGACGCCCTCGCTACCAGCAAGGGATGGGGCAGCACGATCTCCATCAGTGATGAGACGGATGAGGTGCTGGAGACAGGCGGGGGGTTGATAAAGGCCCGGCGGCTATTGGACGGCGCTCCCTTTTTAGCCATGAACGTGGATATTCTCACGGACCTCGACCTGAGCGGTTTGATCCGGGATCATTTTCAACACCGGTCGCTGGCCACCCTGGCCGTGACGCGGCGGGAGACGTCCCGGTATTTTCTCTTCGATGAAGGCAGCAGGCTGCGGGGGTGGAAGAATATAAAGACGGGCCAGGAGCGATGGGCGGGTGGGGAGCCTTTTCCGGGGCCGGTGCATTTGCGCGCCTTTAGCGGGATACATGTCATCGATCCGGCCCTTTTCCCCCTGATGCGACCTTCAGGAAAATTCTCCATGGTAGATGTTTACCTGGAGCTGGGCCTGCGGCATGTGATCCGCGGCTTCGATCACAGCGGGTCGTTGCTGATCGATGTAGGCAAGCCGGAGTCGGCTGAGCTGGCGGCGACCTTATTCCCGTGACCGGCGCGAACCGGCGGCCAACCTCGTCCCGTGACCGGCGCGAACCTTTGCCGGCCGGCTGGAAATTATATTGATATTAATTCTTACCCGGATTTCTGCCGGTGATCTTCGGAAGAGGTACATTTGTTTCCTACTCAAAGCGTTCGCATGAAGAAAATACTTTTATTGTCTGCCCTGGGGCTTATGGTGGGATATTCCAGGGCCCAGCAGGCAACACGCCACCCCGGGACCGCTTCCGACTCCGTCATTCTCCTTTCCAATGGCTGGTCGCTGACACCGGCGGGGCATGCCTTTCAATTGGGCGATCTGCCCTTGAATATTGCCGTATCCGCCAATGGGCGCTGGGCGGCCGTCACCAATAACGGTCAGAGCACGCAGACCCTGCAGCTCATCGATGTGAAGGCGGAAAAGGTGGTGGACAGCGTCGTCATTCCAAAGAGCTGGCTTGGATTGAAGTTCAGCTCCGACAATAAGTTCCTGTATGCATCGGGGGGCAATGACAATTGCATCCTGAAATATGCCGTTGGCGCGGGTCCGTCGCACGGGCTGGTGTTGACGGATAGCTTTTTATTGGGAAAGAAGTGGCCGGTACCCATCTCTCCTGCCGGGATGGACATAGACGATAGGAAGAAGCTGCTTTATGTCGTGACCAGGGAGAATAATTCCCTGTACATCGTCAACCTTTCTACCAAGGCCATCCTACAGCGTGTGGACCTGGGAGGAGAGGGATATACCTGTCAGCTGTCGCATAGCCGGAAAGAGCTGTACATCACCTGCTGGGGCTGTGACAAGGTATTGATCTTCGATACGGAGCGACGCAGCATTTCCGGAGAGATACCTGTGGGAGACAATCCGAATGATATTTGTCTGAGCCGTAATGACCACTGGCTTTTTGTGGCCAATGCCAACGATAATTCCGTATCCGTCATCGACCTGCGGCAGCGGAAGGTGGTGGAGACGCTGAATGCGGCCCTGTATCCGGATGCGCCTCCCGGCTCGACGACCAATGCGCTCGCGCTCAGCTCCGATGAGAAGACCCTGTATGTGGCCAATGCGGATAATAACTGCCTGGCCGTATTCGATGTCCATGAGCCGGGAGCTTGCCAGTCGAAAGGCTTTATCCCTGTCGGCTGGTATCCTACTGCCGTAAAGACGATCGGAAAGAAGATATGGGTGGCCAACGGGAAGGGTTTTTCTTCGCTGCCCAATCCGGAGGGACCCAGTCCTGTGAGCAGGAAGCAGGAGGTGAATTATCAGAAAGGCGATCTTGTTAAAAAGAAGGCGCCGGTGCAGTATATAGCCGGATTGTTCAAGGGTACGATGAGCGTTATCGACGAGCCGGGCGACCAGGAGCTGGCTGTTTATTCCCGCCAGGTGTACCGCAATACGCCTTATACGAAGGACGGGGAGCTGACGGCCATGGGGCAGCCCGGGAATCCCATACCGACGAAGGTGGGCGAGCCCTCGCCTATCAAGTATGTTTTTTATATCATTAAAGAGAATCGTACCTATGACCAGGTGCTGGGTGATATGAAGGAAGGCAATGGTGACACCAGCCTGGTATTATTTGGCGAGCATGTGACGCCTAACCTTCATGCGCTGGCAAAGGAGTT
>DASZWE010000675.1:0-8387 GCA_035546735.1 Puia sp. | reverse complement strand
TATAAGGATGATGACGGCAGGGCTTATCTTGTCTATACGTCGGAGAATAACAATACCATGCATGTTTCCCTGCTGAAGGACGACTATCTTTCTCCCGCGGGACGTTGGAAACAAATATTGATCGGGCGAAGAAGAGAGGCCCCGGCTGTTTTTAAGCACCAGGGCCGTTATTATCTGATCACTTCCCTGTGCAGCGGCTGGGACCCGAATGCCGCCGACTACGCCGTGGCGGACAGCATGCTGGGCGACTGGCATCAGCAGGGCAATCCTTGTGTCGGGCCGGATGCGACGACGACCTTCCATTCACAAAGTACGTATGTGCTGCCCATCCACCCTGAACAGGGCTCCTATCTCTTTATGGCCGACAGGTGGAATAAGACGGACCTGGAACATTCGGGGTATTGCTGGCTGCCTTTGCGGGTCAGGGAAGGAAAAGTGGAGATCACGGGGGACGATGCTTCCGTGCTGGAAAAGCGGTTGGCCGGACCCCTGTCCATTGTGGATTATTCCATGTACCTGAAAGGAACACCTGGCACAAAAGTCTCGACCTCCCTTAATTTTTATGACAGCGGGGACAGCCTCCTGCTGAGCTATACCGTACCCTGTACGCTAAAAGAGTCCCCGACACACACCGGCAATTATACGGAAGCCCCGCCCAATACATCCTATCTTACGGTGAGCATGGACGCGGGCAAGGACGAAATGCCCCAGGTGACCAACTATCAGCTCCACCTGCAAAAGGATCCGGCGTGGCCTTCCCATGCGCCTGTCTGCGACCTGGACCTTTATATGCGTCCCTTCTGGCACAGCGACACCATCTTTAACGAGACGGTGCTGCTTTTTTCCGAAAAGGGAATGCCCGCTGGCGGACGGCTGCTTTACAATCCGGAGCGCATCCTCTCGGTAAAGAGCTTTAACCTCGATACCACCTTCCGGCAGGGGACAGACTACCAGATCAAAGGAAAGACCCTTTCCCGTATGCCTGCCTCATCCATGCCCTACAGGACAGACAGCTCGTTCGATTCACGGAACAACCTTGCATGGTATGACCTGCAATCCCAATGGGTGACGGTGACCTATACGCATCACGATGTGTGGCCGGGTCCTGTACCAGGGTATAAGGGAAAGTATCTGCCTATGACGATAGAGCGATTGCGCTCAGGCAGTCCGGTGAATATCGTGGCCTATGGCATGAGCATTACCCGGGGCATGGATGTCAGCGGCTATGACAGCGTCCCGCCGTATATGCCCACTTATATGGAGCTGTTCGCCCGTGGTCTAAAGGACCATTACGCCAAAAGTCCGGTGACCTTGAACAACGCAGGACTGCCGGGAGCCGCGGTAGACTGGGGTGCAGCGCATGCAGCGGATTATGTTACGCCCTTGCATCCTGATCTGACGGTGATCGATTTTGGTATGAATGACTTCTGGCGCATGCCCCCCGGGGAATTCAGGGATTCAGTGCAAACGATCATACGTAAAGTGCGGAATGCTAATCCCAAAGCAGAGTTTATTTTACTTGCCAATATGCCATTCGACCCGGACTATGTGCTGGATTCGGATAAGAATAAGACCTTCTACACCGGCAATATGTCGGGCTATCGCAAGGTGCTGCAGGAGATGGAAGGCCCCGGCATTGCATGTCTGGACATGTATTCGGTGGGCGAAACGCTCTATCGGAACAAAAAAGCAAAGGACTGTCTCGTCAATCCCCTTCATCCCAACGACTATCTTGCAAGGTGGTATGGACAGGGACTGGTGAGCCTGCTTGTTCCGCCCGGCGGTGCTACCCCTTTTTAGCCTGGTAATATAACGCAATTACTCCCAGTTCCAGCTCCTTTATGCCTGCCTGCTGCAGTCGGGCATGCATACCATCCGGAAAGAACCGCTGACCTTTCCCCATGATGACAGGATGGACCAGCAATCGCAGCTCATCGATCAGCCCTGCCTCCAGCAAGGTCCTGACCAGCGTAGCGCTGCCCTGTACCAGGAGATATCCGTCGTAAGCATCCTTCAGACGGGCTATCTCTTCTGCAACATGCTCCCTGATGATGGTGGTTTCTCCCCAGCCGGCCTTCTTCATCGTAGAGGATACGACATACTTAGGCCCCTTGTTCAGCTTATCCGCTACCCCCATCTCATTATTCTTCAGGGCGGACCAGTAAGGCGCCAGCATCTCATAGGTAATGCGTCCATAAAGCATCGCATCGCAGGACACGATGCTGTCCCTGATATACTCCGCCCTGCTGTCACTATGATAAGGAGCCTGCCACTGGTCGATCAGGCTTGCATCAAAAACGCCATCCAGCGATACCCATTCCGAAGCGATTATTTTTCCCATTTTTTTATTATTTTATAAAACAAATTTCAGCCCCGGACTGTATAAAAAATGGAACGAACCCGACAATTTGGTAAATTACGTAGTATGAAACCATCCATTACTGTCAAACGAGTGTATGAAAAGCCATCGACAAAAGATGGCGTGCGGATACTGGTCGACCGTCTCTGGCCACGGGGAATTAAAAAAGAAGAAGCCGGGGTGGTATGGGCAAAGAAGCTGGCTCCATCAACGGAGCTCAGGAAATGGTTCAATCACGCCGTGCCCCTGTGGGCGGATTTTGAAAAACGTTACAAGGCGGAGCTGAAAAAGAATGACTCCGTGGATGAGTTCGTAGAAGAACACCGGCATGATAAGCATATTACTCTTTTATATGCTGCGAAAGATGAAGAGCACAACCATGCGCTGGTGTTAAAAGAATTTCTTGAAAAACATTTCGGCTGATCATTTTACCTCAAAGCTGGCGATACCGCTGCCAGCCGTTCCATCTGCCGCCAGCCCTTCCACCACGACGATATATTTTCCGGGGATGTCGGAAGAATAGAAGCTAATCGCGCTTTTCGGAGCCGCCTGTATGCCGGGCGACCAATACAGCACATTTCGGTAGTCCGGCAGATGGCTTGCAGCCGCCTGCTCCGTCTCGTACGAGGGACTGTAAAATTCCCGCTGCAGCTGCAGACCTTCATAGTCGATGACGGTGGCATTGGCATCCAGCGTATAGCCGGCCAGGTCCCCTTTGTAGCTGGTCCAGTTCATGATGCCATCGTAGTCCGTAGATCCGAGAAAAACCTTCTGATGCACTGTCTCCAGCTTTCTGATCTTTAAGGGATCGAGGACCATCAGCTTGTTGAGGTCGAAGATCGGCACTCCGTCGATGAGCACCAGCGGGTCCTTTTCAAAGAACTTATCTGTTTCGGCAATATCCAGCAAGGGCAAATGGGTTTGTTCATGACCTCGTTTGACCAGCATCATCACGACATATTCCCGCATGACTTCTTCCATGGTGGTAAACCGCGTGTAATTGTCCAGTAAGTAAGTGAAATCCGGATGCACATAGAAAGTGCTGGTATCAAAGGCGGGAAATTGAAATTGTTTTAATCGGATACCGGCATACCTGTTCAGGACCTGCATATCGAAATTCTTATCCGCCAATACACCGGAGTCGCTGTGGGAGAGCATGAAAGGAGGCAATGGCCGGCGGGTATACGTATCTGAAAAAGGGGAGGCAATATCTATCCGGTACATGCTGTCCATTAACGGATTGGTCTGTACGATGATCTCGGTTCCGCCATAAAAATCCTTCAGCTCGAATTTTACCTTTCCACTCTCGTCGCCATACGCGGACGTGAACTGTGTCCTTGTGCCGGGTACGGCCAGGTAACCCTGTATGTTGGGATCGCTGGTCGCCGTCTGGATATTGATGATACGGCCCGTGATGATGGTTCCATTGTATTCAGGTGGGAACTCCAGGGTAGGATTGGAATGGTGGATCACATCTTCCCAACGGAATCTCCTCCAGCCCTGGGTGATCATAAGCAGATCGATGGCCTGCTCGTCTTCCGGATGTTCGAAATAATATTCCGGCGACTCGACTTTTCCTTTCAGGTCAGAGGTCAGTAGGAGATAGTCCAGGATATGATCCGAAGGCGCCGCCTGTAATCCATCCGCACGGAACACGGACAGGGAGCAGTCGGCCGTGGGGGCTTTATCATTTGCCCCGGTGGTAGTGACTTCGAGATCTATCTTCTTCCGGGTGGCATAGGTAGCCTTATCCGTCCTGACATCGATGTGAAGGCGATGAGCGGGATATTTAAAGACCAGCCTTTCGCAGATGGGCTGTTTGGCTGCATTGAAGAGGGTGAGCTGAGAGATGCCGTCCCCCAGCTTCGTTTTATCCACCAGGAAGCTGGCTTTCCCATCCCTTAGCACACCGGCCTCTGCTACCTTCACCGACCCGCGCGTATGCGCTACCAGATAAATTGCCTGCCCTGCGTCAGAAGAAGCCACATCGATACGTACATGATCATTGTCTTCCCTTGTTACGCTCATGACAACCCCTTCTTTATAGGCGCCGGGCAGAAGGGTATTGATAGCCGTACCATCTGCCAAACGTATCGTGCTCCTGTAATGATGGCCCGGGCGGGGCGTCAGCATAAAGCTGCCAATACCGAATCTTTCTGGGTGAAAGCGCACTACCGTGTCCTGGTCATCCTCCGTGACCACTCCCGTACAGGCAATGCCATGGCCGTACTGATCCGTGATCCGGAAGGCCACTTTGCTGGTAAGATTTTCTACCAGATTGCCTCCTTCCGGCAAAAATGCGATATTATATTGACGAGCGGAATCTGGAAGCGGCATTTCGGCCGACCGGTGGGTATTCACTACCGTGATATTTTTCTCAAAGAACCAGTCCGCACCGGCGTTCTTCATCCAGTTGGTATAGGCTCGCAGCTTATAGTTGCCGGAACGGAGCGTCAGCGGCAGGTACATCGACCCGTCCCCATGGCCTTTGCTCAGACCTACCTTGGCTTGCAGTATGGGTTTGTTGTCTTTATCCAGCCATTCCAGGTACGCCACTTTGCTAAGATCCAGCGGAAGATGGGTGCTGGCATCAACATAATACAATTTGAACCAGCAGATCTCTCCTGCCAGGTAGAAGGCCTTATCTGTATGAACATACAGTTTCTCCTGCAGACGCTGTGCACGATATTCGTTAAGGTCTTTCACCAATGAGCCGGGCGTGGCATCCTGTCCAAAGGAAGAGAGGGACAGGAATGCAGTCAGCAAAAGGGCTCCTATCTTCCTTGCCTTGCTGGTTGATCTGATATGGGTCATCCTAAAATTGTCTTTATCATGAATTCCTTAATATGGCCAGAAATCGGGCTTTGTTGTCGTACCTCCCTGTATCCGGCAGTCCGCACAGCTGATAACGTTGGCTACCCATCCATCAGGCGGGCCACCCATGGGATAGTGTTGTTCTAACGGTATATAGGATTGGTTGGCAAAAAACTGTTTGAGCGATGCGGAGTCGAGCCCTACGACCGTATCCGGCAGGGAACAGAACGTGTAATACCGCCAGTCGGGGATCTGGGATTGATAAATAAACAGCCTCTTCTGCTCCAACGTCCCTGCCGAGACAAACCCGATGACCTGCTCATTCGGATTGGAAAGACAATGAATATTCCCTTTCAGGGCCGACGGCTGTGCGTCGAAGATAGATCCCAGCGTCTCGGAATTCTTTTGCATGAGGGTCAAAAAATTATATCCATCCTCCGTCAGCGCGTATTGATTGACCATTATGCTAAAAAGTATGCCTATTGGCTGCGTGTTGGGAGGTATCTGATCCAGCAGCTGCAGATAGATCACATCCTGTGTCAGCCTGGTGGAGTTGCCCAGTATCAGCCTCGTGGAAGCGGCATTCTTCCAGCAGAAATATATCTGTTCTGAATCGGGTCTATCTACGACCTTATTTTGATCTCTCAGGTATTTATACAAAGAGTATTCCGCGGAATGGTATTGCCAGGTCTCGTTATACTGCCAAAGATAGTAGTGGGTGGCATTGGATGGGTCATGGGTATTGACATAGAGCTTAACCCCATCTGCGGCGTTGTAGGTCCAGCTGACGCTGTCGATGGCAGGGGTCTGCTTATACGGCACGGCATCGGACAGATATTCTTTCCCGTCACTGGTTTTGATCCGAAGACGGTATTTCGTTGTGGCATTGAGCCCCATGGAGCTTCGCACATAGATGCCATTGCTCTGTTCTGTCAGCGGAAAAATTGAATTATCATCTCCTTCCACCTGCACGGACGCATTCTTTTCCGGTGGGGTGACCCGATTGCCGGACAGGGCTACCGTACGGCTCAAGGTGAACTGCGTAGGCCCGTTGCCCGTAATATATCCTTCCACCACCAGGTAACCTGTACTGGGGCTCTTATAAGGGCTGTCATATTTATCCTTGCATCGCCATAGGAAGACGACGAGGAAGGAAAAGAGCAATATGTTTTGGATGATCCGTGTCATGTCATTCGTTTAAAAGCGTATATTATAATTCACATAGGGAATGGCGCTGCCAAAGATGGAAAGCTTGTATCCATTGACGGCGCCTCCTTCCGAGACATAATACACCGAATAAGGATTTTTTCTGCCGGTGAGGTTATAAACCCCAATGGTCCAGGAATTATGCGTCAGCTGATGGACTTTATGGTTGCCGTCAATATTCATGGAAAAGTCCGTCCGGAAATAATCGGGTATGCGATAAGCATTCCTGTCGGCGTACAGGGTCCTGTAGGAGCCCGCATAATAGAAGACGCCGATGGGCAGAGTGATAGGGCGGCCCGTGCTGTAAGTCGCGTTCAGTGAAATGCTGAAGCGGTGGGTGAACCGGTAGTTGCCCACAAAGGTCACATCATGCGGCTTATCATAATTGGCCGGATAATATTCCCCGCGATTGATGATCTCTCCTGCATTGGGGTCATCCTGGCGAAGCAGGGTACGGGAATAGGTATAGCTGAACCAGCCGTTGAATTTCCCGGTGAGCTTTTTGATCAGAAGCTCTACTCCGTACGCCTTGCCTTGTGTATTGAGCACATCCGTCTCGATGTGATGGTTCAGGATCAGCTGTGCGCCGCTGCTGTAATCCAGGAAATTCCTGATCCGCTTGTAATATACTTCCACAGAGGTCTCGATGGTGTTGTTCTTAAAATTCCTGTACAGGCCAAGGGAGACCTGGTCCCCGGATTGAGGCTTGATATGGGGATCGCTCAGCTTCCAGATATCCGTGGGGGCCATGGCAGTGGTATTGGACAGGGCATGTATATACTGCTGCTGGGTATTATAGCCAGCCTTGATGGAAAGATTTTCCGTCAGTATATACCGCGCGGACAGGCGGAATTCAGGCTTGCCATAGTTTTTTATAAATGCGCCTGAGGCATACCGGGTAGAGTCGATGAGCGTGCCGGTAGAGTAGGGCTGTCCCGGGGCATAGTTGTTCACGACGCCGGGGCCGAGATAACTGTATAAGGAGTAGCGTATCCCGCCTTCCACTGACAGAGAGGTGGTGATCGTATACCGGTCGCTGAGATACAGGGCGCTTTCCAATGCCTGCTCGGGTTGCAGCACATCGGACGCGACAAGGGAGGCCTTGCCCTCCGGCTGATAGGAGCCGGGGTGAAGCTTATAGCGTAATGTGCTCAACCCAAATTCAAGTGTGTGATTGGCATTGAGGAAATAATTGAAATGCGCCTTGAAATAAAGCTGGTTGATATCAAAGCCAAGCTGATAAGCATTCACGGGATTTTCCGTGCTGGTAATATTGTACTGGTATCTGTCATAGCCGCCGGCGATGATGCTGTACAGTTTGTTGTTAAAGATATGTTTCCATTTCAGGGATATGTTCCTGTTGCCATATCCATAGGTAGTGTCGTTGTTCAGGTTGAAATGATCCTGACTCAGGTAGCCTGTGAAATACAGATTGTCCTTCTTACCCATGGCGTGGCTGATGTTGAGGTTGATATCGTAGAAGGAGGCCCGGCTATGTTTGTACTGATCGGGAAGGTTCGCCAGCAGCCAGTTGGCATAGGTGGTCCTTCCTCCCAGGATAAAAGAGGTCTTGTCCTTCACGAGGGGGCCTTCTATATTCAGCCGGCTGGTCAGCAATCCAATACCTGCCGATCCGGTGATGTTCTTTTTATTGCCTTCCCGGCTGCTGATATCCAGCACAGAGGACAGACGTCCTCCAAACCGTGCGGGGATGCTGCTTTTATATAGCTCCACATCCTTTACCACTTCCGGGTTGAAGGCGGAGAACAGTCCGAAGAAATGGGCCGTATTATAGATAGTGGCGTCGTTGAACAATACCAGGTTCTGGTCTGCCGAGCCGCCCCGCACATTCAGTCCCGTGCTGGCTTCTCCCACCGTCTTTACGCCGGGCAGCGTCATGACCACGCGCAGCACATCGGCCTCTCCAAATACGACAGGCACCTGTTTGATCGTCTTGATATCTATCTTCTGCACGCCCATTTCCATCCGTCGTATGTTGCTTGCCTTT
>DASZWE010000674.1:0-5164 GCA_035546735.1 Puia sp. | reverse complement strand
CGCATATATTTCGCTCAAATTGAGTAAATTCCGGCATGGAAATCTTGTCTGCCGAACAAATACGCGCCTGGGATCAATTCACTATCGAAAATGAGCCGATCGCTTCCATCGACCTGATGGAACGAGCTGCCGAAAGCTGCTTTATCTGGCTGGAACAGCAGGGGTATCTTGACTGTAGCTTTTCCATATACTGCGGTAAAGGCAACAATGGCGGGGATGGCCTGGCGCTGGCCCGTATGCTGTCGATGCAGGATTGCCCCGTCAGTGTCCATATACTCGAATTTGGCGCGATGGGTACGGATGATTTTCAGGCCAACCTGGCCAGGCTTCATACCACCTCCGTCGAGGTCCGGTTCATCCAGGGACAGGAAAATCTGCTGCCGGTGCCGGAAGGGGATATTCTGATAGACGCCTTACTGGGTACGGGACTGAACCGCCGTCTGGAAGGCGTGACGGAACAGGTAGTGCTGCATATGAACCAGTCCGGGAACGAGATCATTGCAATAGATATTCCCAGCGGCCTCTTCGTGGACAGGTCTTCCAAAGGTAATACTGTCATAAGAGCCACGCATACCCTCAGCTTTCAATGTTACAAGCTGGCATTTCTTGTTCCGGAGAATGAGGCGGTCATTGGTCAGGTGCATATACTGGACATCGGGCTGCATGAAGATTATCTGAAAAGCAGGACCAGCGAGCAGGAACTGATGGACGGGGAGATGATACAGGCTATCTTCCGGCCCAGAAAACAGTTTGCGCACAAGGGTAATTTCGGTCATGCGCTGATAATAGCCGGCAGCTATGGGAAAATGGGCGCCGCGCTCCTGGCCAGTCGCGCCTGCTTGCGTACGGGGGCGGGATTGCTTACCTGTCATATACCGGGTTGTGGGTACGATATCCTCCAGACGGCGCTGCCTGAGGCGATGGTCCTGGTGGATGCCGATGAAAAGATCAACACAGCGTTCCCGGGCGATCTGTCCGGATATGCTGTCATCGGCATCGGACCTGGGCTTGGTACGGACGATCGTACCAGGACCCTATTGGAGACGATCCTGCAAAGCTATAAAAAGCCGGTTGTGCTGGATGCCGACGGGCTGAATATGGTAGCCTCGAATCTTTCCCTTTTCATCCTCCTTCCCCCCTACTCTATTCTTACGCCACATCCCAGGGAGTTCGAGCGGATGTTTGGCGGGAGCGAAGACGATTTTGCCAGGATGCGGCTGGCGATTGAAAGGGCCCGGGATCATCAATGTGTCATTGTGCTGAAAGGGCATTATACCTTTATTGCGATGCCCGGAGGGAAAGGGTACTTCAATTCCACCGGCAATCCCGGCATGGCCAAGGGGGGCAGCGGGGATGCGCTGACGGGGATCCTTACGGCCCTGCTCTCGCAGGGGTATTCGCCCAACGAGGCGGCGTTATTGGGGGTATATCTGCATGGACTGGCCGGAGACCTGGCGGCAGTGGATATCTCCCAGGAAAGCATGCTGCCATCGGACCTGATCGATCATCTGGGAAAGGCCTTTCTCCAGCTGACCGGCCCAAAAGACATTTCTATTTTGTAAGATGCCTGAAGGATGCTAAATTTGCCACCCGCTGGTAGTTACTGTCTTTTTATGAGCAGGACCGCCGGCGGATCAGGAAACCCGGCCATTGGGCCAATGATCGGAAGGGGATTATTCTCCGGACGGTCTCACCGGTTTCGGGAAGTAGCGCAGCCCGGTAGCGCATTACGTTCGGGACGTAGGGGTCGCAGGTTCGAATCCTGTCTTCCCGACCAATTTCACTTCGTTTTACGAAACCCGCTCCCAGAGCGGGTTTCTTTAGTTCGAGAATTGTTTGAATCAGAGGGAGATAAAATTAACCTAATGGTTATCAGTAGACTTAGTGTTCAAATCCTGTGATCGTTTACCTGCTCGTTGCTTTGCACTCCCGATCAAATAGCGGAATTGATACTTGCTGCTATAAAGCGTACTTCCGTTATTATATCGATTTGCTCCGCGTAACCATTTTAAACTGACCAAGGTTCGATCACCTTGTTCAAGAGCTATGGAGATGTTAGTTCTTTTTACGTCCATATTAATCATTAGCCAATGTTAGAATCTCTACCTTATTCTCCCCTCCTATTGCGAGCTTACTAGTCTTTCGATTCCATGCTATGGGCGGCAACTGCAAATCATGTATTATGGATGAGTTTTGATTTCCGCTATTTATGCTTTCCTCTTGCCATTCAATTTTACCCTTGTCTAAATCAATTAACTTAGGATGATGAAAAAGATCCCATGCCTTACGTTCATCAATGGCTAAAAGGTCGCCCAGTTGATCTTCGGTTTTTAATTTACGTATTACCTTACTGTTATTCATATCCCACCAATAAAGAGTACTGTTTGCACCTGGTGTAACTACGAGCAACCTCTGATCATTTAGGAAACTTGCAGACGAAAACTCAAAATCATCCCCAAATTCCTTTTCGTTTGCTTCCTCGTCTTGCGTTTTGATATGCACACATTCATCCAGTAAAAGCGGATTTTTAAGACAGTCCTCAATGGTGTAAAATGTAATCATATCTATAGGATGCCAAACCCATCCTTTGCTAATTAGATATCTTCCTTCGGGGCTAACTTCCAATCTTGAGTGAAAAAAATCCTGGGGTTTTCGATCCTGATGCATGGTGACTATTTCCCCTGTTTCAATGACTTCCCTTATCAACTCATTTGGGCTTCTCAATAGGAGGCCCTTGGTGCCCAAATTTGTGTAAAGCAGAATATAGCGGGCGTCAGGGGAAGTTATTGCCCGATCGAATTGTCCCCCGAAAGAATAACCTATTCTTTCGGGCATGTCCCTCCATGTCGGATAGCTATCATATTCAGGATAATATTGCTCTCCATTTTCAAAACATACCAATTGATTACCATTCCATCCCAATGTATGCGGCTTTACAGGCAGTTCAATAGTTTCTCGAATAACTTTCATATTGTATAGTAAAAATATTTAAATTAAACAGGTGCGAATAGCAGTTTATTGAAAATAAGGGAAAAACTTCATTTTCAAATTTATAGGTTAACTAAACGCCTTAAATCAATCAGGAATAAGTTCGAAAATTGTCCTGCCAGGTCGACCAATTAAGGTCCAACTGATCGCTCATCAAATCTCATTTGAAGTCATCCCTTTTAAATCGCGCGACCGACTCAGACAGTTCGATATATTCACTCAAAATTTTTCATACTTGAACGGCGATCGTTGCGGAAAGATCGCCTGATTGCCGTAAATTTAGGGCGCCATGAAGCGCCTGCTACTGACTATTATTTCCACCTCCATCCTCCTGCTGTTGCTGGCTTTCACTAATTACAGGGACTGGTTCCTGGATAAGCCGCTGGATTACTGGTACGGCTTCTGCACGGAAGTGCGTCACCGCGCCAGCCTGGAAGAGGTCCGGCGGATACGATATGGACTCCCTTACACCCTCAGCATGAAAATACAGGAGGCCGCAAAAGCCGGCCATCTGCAGGACCCTGTCTTTCTTTTCGAACCCAACAGTTTTTACCACGATTCCCTTCACATAGACCTCCGCATGCCCGAACCGGCTGTATTTTACTATTTCACGGGTTTGCAGAGCGTATGGATGAATTCCCCCACTGTACAAAAGGCCAATTACCTGGTGATAATCCGGAAGGGAAAGGTGAAAATAGAGCGCATCGGGACACCCCGGCAACTGCAGGAGATACTTACCCATTACAGATCGTTCACTCCTATATTATAGTCCTGCATGGCGCTGACCCTACTTATCATTTGTCATTTTTTCACGGGATACGGGCTGCTAAAACTCCTGCGTATCGTCCATAAGCCGCTGGTCCTCCTTCCCCTGGCATTTTTATCGGGTATCGCGGTGGACTCCATCCTTCCCTTTCTGTTGCAGTTATGTCACTGTCCGCTGTATCCCGTCACGGTGTTCGGCTCGCTGGGACTCGTATTTCTCCTGCTGAACATTGGCTGGCTGCGCTTGATCCCGGCGGGCGGGAGAATCAGGCGCCGGTCACTTACGCTGAAAAGTATCCTACCACCTATACGCATCCGCAGTTATGAATACCCCTTCCTCCTCCTCCTCTCCTTTCTCATGTTTGTCAGTGTGTGGAGATGCTGTTACCTGCCCCCCACGTCCCGGGATGCGTTGTCGGGACCGGAAGCCATTGCGGAATATGCCGTCCGGGAACATACGATGGTGAACTCTTTTTTTACCGTCGACCTTTCCACGACCAACAACCCTTTCAAGTCTCCTTTCCTCATAAGCTTGCAGGTGATCTATAAAATGGCAGGGTTCCCTTTCGGACAGGTATGGTTGAGCATCATCTTTGTCAGTTTTACATCGCTGCTTTATCAGTTGCTGAAGCTGAGGCTGCATCCCATCCTGGCGGGATTGCTCCTGCTACTGATGACCATGGCGCCCGAACTCTATGCCTACTCGTTCATGATCCTGTATGATTACAGCAATATGGTCTTCTTCTTCCTGGGGATATATTTTCTTTTTCGAAGTGAGGGGACGGGCGGCGAGTTTTTTTTTGCGGCTTTCATGATGGGCGTCTCCACTTATATCAGGAGCGAAACCCTGGTGCTGGCGGCATTCTTCCTTCCCCTGATTGTTCGTAAAGACTGGCGGAATAAAACAGCGCTGGGTGGAATGGTGCGCCGGGGAGTTCTTTTCCTTCTTCCTTCCCTGGTGGCCTATTTTCTCTCCACCTGGCTCTATATTAATTATTACCTGCCCGTGCGGTACGATATTGGTAGCCTGACGAACCCCCATCTCTTCCAGCTGGACGCGTTGTGCCATGTGTATGCGGGTATGGTCACGGAACTGGTAACGAGCGCCTGGAGCATAAATCTCTGGGGATATTTCATCATCTTGTGGGCGGCTGTAATCCTGGCCGATGTGCTGGTGGGTAGGCGGCTGACTAGACCGGCACGGGACTGGCTTTATACCGTGGGTGTCGTCTTCTTCGGATTGGGCCTTCTTAGCCATATTTTCCCCCTGATGGAAATCGCCTTGACCATTAAGCGGGGGTTCTTCAAGATACTTCCATTGATGTTGTTCTGCCTGGCCAATAGCCAGCTGCTGGTTGAGTTGTCCACCCGGATCACTCGATGGGAGGAAAGAAGAGACGGGCCGCCTTCT
>DASZWE010000673.1:0-19233 GCA_035546735.1 Puia sp. | reverse complement strand
GTTGATACAGGCTATCAGCAAAATAAACACGGCTACCAGGCTAAATAGCCGGACATAGGTGATCCTGCCGCCATGAGGGTTGCCGTTCTCAAAGCGTGTGTGCAGATAGTGCTCGTCGAAGCGCTGCATTCCCAATTCGGTGTGATGGCCGGGAATCGGATGTTCATTGAAGCGCGCCAAGAGGTTCTTTATTTTTGACCGGACCTGATCAGGCCGGGCATCTTCTCTCAATACGATCATCGTATGCGGCCCCGAGTTATCCCATCGCTGCATCCATGGGAATTCGATCGTGTAATCATCCCAGCTGAGCAGGAAGTCAAATGTAAGGGAGGAATGGGCGGATGCTTCGAAAACGGCGCTGACGACAAAGTTTTTCCATTTATTCACTGAATCCCTATGCAGGGTTTTTCCCATCGCCGCCTGCGCACTGCCAAAAAAACGAACGGCCAAATTGTTGGAGATGGCCATCTTTCCCGGTGCGTTCAGCGCGTTGACGGCATCGCCTGCCAGCAGCCGGTAGCTGAATATCTTAAAGAAATCTTCTCCCGCGAATCCTCCGGTGGTTTTGAGGGTTTTTTCTTCCGTGCGGAAGGTAAAGGTATCATGCCAATCGGTGGTCACGGCGTATTGCACTTCGGGAATGTCCTTCTTCAATTCGGCGCCCAGTAATGCTGGCGCATCATAATCGCCCTCCACCTTCCCATATGTATAGTTACGCTCATACAGGAGGTATAAACGGTCCTTGTTGATATGAAAGGCGTCCATTGCCCGCTCGTCCTTCACCCAAAGCAGGATCAGCAGACTACATGCCAGCCCCAGTGCGAGGCCCGCGATATTGAGAAGGGAGAAGACCCTATTCCTGGAAAGGGTTCTCCAGGCGACGTTTAAATAATTCCGGAGCATGTGCTAAGATTAAGTTGATCATGCTGTAATCTTAGGGTGGATAGTGTGTAGCGGTTTATGCTGCCTGGCTGCTGATATATCTCACAAGGCTTCTTTTAGCAATAGGCAGCAGCGTCTCATCCACGGGGAACTTCAGCTCCGTCTCGATGGAATAAACGGCGGGGTTGGGCATGGCGGATTTTATCCTTATAAGCTCGGCTTTTATATTCTCATAGGTGTTGACCATATTGCGACTCCAGGTATCGATGTATTCGGTGCGGATGCTGCGATAACGCTCGTCGTGCTTTTCAAAAAAGCTCAGTCTGTACTGGTAGACGCGTGTATTGGAGTAGCTGCCTTCGCTGAGGAAGAAGTAACCTTCATGGTTGTCCAGCGGGATCAGGCCAACGGGGAAAATGACCAGCTTTTCTTCCACGAATTCATATATCTCGGTGCCATTGGTGATAGCGCCTTTCATCTCCCGGGTGGCATAATTAATGATATCCTCCAGCTCCTGCATCAGCTCGTCATCTTCTATGAGCAGCTCGTATAACACCTGTAATTTTTCCATTTGAACACCTGTCAGCTTTTTGGGGAACTGCTCCTGCAGGTATTTTTTATTCTCCCGGAAGGCTACGAGGTTGTTGTAATGAAAAATGATGTCGGACAGCTGCGGATAGAGCTTGTTCACTGAGAATTGCCGATGTATCTCCTGAAGATAGGCCAGCAGCGTGTATTTCTTTAACTCGAAGTCAATATACCCATCGGCAAACCAGGTGTCGGATAGTGTCTTCATTGGATGATTCTCGTTTTAATGAATATACGAAAAAGACGGTACAGATAAAAGAGCTGATTCGTCAATATTTTAACGAAAAAAACGCCTTTTAAGTATATTATCAATTTTGATGCCCGGTGCGGCTATGGCTAAAATTCCCTGTCGGCGGAGAAACTCTCCAGCTCTTTGGCAACGGCGGTGAGGAAGGAAGCTCCCAGGCTGCCATCCACGATGCGGTGGTCGTAGGAGAGGGATAGGTACATCATATGACGGATACCGATGGAATCGCCCTCCGGTGTTTCCAGCACTACGGGCCTTTTCTTGATGACGCCGACGGCGAGTATGGCTACCTGGGGCTGGTTGATGATCGGAGTACCCATCAGGCTTCCAAAAGTGCCTACATTGGTCAACGTGAAAGTGCCGCCCTGGGTATCTTCGGGGCGCAGCTTGTTTTGACGGGCGCTGTCGGCAAGGGCGTTTACCTGGCGGGTGAGTCCCACGAGATTGAGCTGGTCGGCCTGCCGGATGACGGGAACGATGAGGTTGCCGCCGGGCAGGGCGGTGGCCATGCCGATGTTGATATCCCTTTTGATGATTATCTTATCTCCTTCGACGGAGCTATTGATTATCGGGTATTTCCTGATACAGTGGATGACCGCTTCCATAAAGAGAGGCGTGAAAGTGATCTTTGTGCCTTCCCTTTTTTCGAACTCCTTTTTCACCCTATCTCTCCAATGGACCATATTGGTGACATCGGCTTCGGCGAAACTGGTGACATGCGCGCTGGTCTGTTTGCTCCGGACCATATGATCGGCAATCAGCCGACGCATCCTGTCCATTTCGATGATCTCCACATTGCCGGAAGGCACGGTGAAAGGAGTGGAGGTCTCGCGGACGGAGGGGGCGGGCGCTGTCGCAGGACGGGTATCCTGTTCCACCCGGCGGAATGAGGTTACGGGGATGGTTGGAGCGCCTTGTCCGATGATGCCCCCACTTCTCCTGCCGGCTACGTATTGCAGGATATCCTTTTTGGTGACACGGCCTTCGTTGCCGCTGCCGGGAATATTCTCCAGTTCGTGGAGGGGCACTCCTTCGCTGGCTGCTATATTCAGTACTAAAGGAGAGTAAAAACGATTGGCCGGAATGGCGCTGGCCGAATTATGGCCATTGGTCATGGGCGCTGTATGGGCGGGTTCAGGCCGGACGGGTTCCTGTCTGGCTTCCGGCCGGGCGGAGTACTCCTGTCTTGTCACAGGGGGCTCATTTACAGGGGCGGCAGCAGTGTCGGCCATGGCGCCTGTGCGGACACGGGCGATGACGGCGCCTACGGGAACTACATCGTTGACCTTGAACAGGATCTCTTCCAGCACCCCTTCCACGGAGGAGGGGACTTCGGAATCTACCTTGTCGGTGGCAATTTCCAATACACTTTCATCCTGTTTTACGGCATCGCCGGGTTGCTTAAGCCATTTTAGGATCGTGGCTTCCACAATACTTTCACCCATTTTTGGCATCACCAGGTCAACAAGAGGCATAACGGTATATCGGTTTTTAAAATGTAAATGTAGGTAAAAATTTATGCACCGGTATGGTTTTCAATGAAAATTACACCATCCGGAAGGGTCGGTTGACGAACGCCTATCCTTGGTCGGACAGGATAAATTTTCTCAACAGATTCAAGGCATTTGTTGCAGATAATTCAATGTTCCGTTGCCTGTCAAACCTGAACCAGAACTTTTGGGTGGATATTCTTTGACGATTTGCAACGGCTACCCAGACGGTGCCTACGGGTTTTTCGGGGCTGCCTCCATCGGGGCCCATGATCCCGGACGTCACCACGGCATAGTCCGTGTCCAGCACTTTCAGGGCTCCGGCGGCCATCTGTCGGACCGTCTCTTCACTTACTGCTCCTGCGGTGGCCAGGGTATCGGGGCTCACGCCCAGGATATTTTCCTTGATCTCGTTAGCATAGCTAACGATGCTGCCTTTAAAATATTGGCTGGAGCCCGGAATTGAGGTGATCAAATGGGCAATATAGCCTCCTGTACAGCTTTCGGCTGTCCCTACTGTCTGTCCGCGGCTCTTCAGGAGCCTGCCCAGCGCTTCCTGCAGGGTGAGGTCCTCATCGATGACCATCCATTCGCGGGTGAGCTGCTTCAGGGCGGCAAATTGGGCATCCAGCTCTTGTGTCATCGCTTCGGGATCATCCCCATTTATGGTTAACCGCAGGCGTACCATGCCATAGTTGGGCAGATAAGCCAGCTTTATATAGGGCGGTAGGGCGGATTCGAAGGCGTTGATATGGTCCGCCAGAAAGGATTCGCCAACCCCGGCCGTCAGCAAGGTACGGTGAGCGATAAAGGGGAGACCAAAACGTTGTTGCAGGGCCGGAAGAACATAATTCGTCATCATGCCTTTCATCTCGTTGGGAACGCCGGGCATGGATACGAAGATCTTACCGTCCTTTTCGAACCACATACCGGGTGCGGTCCCTCTTTTGTTGGGGATCACGGTACAGACATCAGGGACCTCGGCCTGCTTAAGGTTGCGTTCGATCATCGGTCGCTGCAGCCTTTCAAATATCTGCTTTACATTGGCGAGGGCGCCTTCATCCACCACCATCCTGCCTTCGAAGTACTCATTCAGCAGGGGTTTGGTGATGTCATCCGCGGTGGGGCCCAGGCCTCCTGTGATGAGGATGATCCGGGAATATCCCGACTCTTCGTCCAGGGCTTTCCAGATATCGTCCCATACATCGCCTACTGCCAGCCTGTGCCGTACCCAGACGCCGATCTTATTCAACTCCTGCGCCATCCAGGCGCTATTGGTGTCTATTACCTGTCCGATCAAAAGCTCATCTCCGATGGTAATGATGCTCGCTGCTGTTTTTGCCATGTCCAGATATTTCGGGATGCAAAGTTAAGTGCGGAAATTGGTCTCGTGGGAAAAAATAGCCCAATTTCCGCATATCGCTAATGTCTGTCCTTCAGACGAACCGCCTCCTGCGGTTCCTAAGGGGTTGGAAAGTAAGGGCGCAACCGGACTGCCAGATCGGATGGCATAAGGGCTCTTTCCATCGTATCCTTTTTAAGGAAGTATAATAACACTTTTCCTGTGGTGAGCAGCTTACCCCCTTCGTTATAGACCTCCTGGTGGAATACTATTCGATGGTCTGCCGGATATTCCTTCAGCGTCGTCCTGACCGTCAGCAGGTCGTCGTAACGTGCGGGGCGGAGGTATTTTGCCGT
The DNA here is from genome assembly GCA_035546735.1 of Puia sp. Classification (GTDB taxonomy): domain Bacteria; phylum Bacteroidota; class Bacteroidia; order Chitinophagales; family Chitinophagaceae; genus Puia. The sequence continues at coordinate 14,328 of DASZWE010000673.1, read as the reverse complement.
AAATTCCACTACAGGCAGGATGACGCCGTCGGCTTCCATGTCCTTATAACTTAGCCCAAGCTGGCGGATGGCTTCTACCCGCCCCACTTCAAAATATTGTGCATAGTTGCCGTAATAAACGACATTCATCTGGTCTGTCTCTGCATAGCGGACGCGGATCTGTATCTCACTGGTGTACATTATTCTTCCTGTTTGTTCTCTTTTTTGATGTCGAGGCGGACAGCGATCGTCTGTTCTATAAAATTGGTAAGGGTCGGGGACGCATAGATAAGTAAGGTTCCGATGGTGATGCGCAGGAGATCAGTGGCCAGCGTGTTTTTATTGACGTCCGGAGTTCTGAGCAACGCTGGTGTGACTTTCTCGGCAAACAGCTGATACAGGTGGACCAGCAGGCTGGGAATGGCTGCGATCAGCGTATACAGTCCTATCCCGATAAAAAGCACGAAAATGATATTGCGGCGATCAAGATCCCAATAGGAGGGCTGTTCCCAGGAACCTTCCGGATCGTTTTTCATAATCACCTCTGCAAAACTGCGCCCATTTCGAATGATAACAATACCGGCTATAGCGGGACAGAGGCAAACGAAGAAAAAGTAGGCCACCTGTTCGAACCCTCCCTCAAGGCCGTAAATAGAGAGGGTTGCGAGCGCTGTAATGATATTTACAATGGCCAAATAGCCGGCCAGAATGCCAACAATAAGGAGCGTGGTGTGGACAAGATCGATCTTTTTCATGAAAGGGGGTTAAATGGTTGTTCAATTATTTATTTACCCATCATTCCGTCCACACTGATACGGCCGGGGCCTACGAGAAGGATGGAAAAGAAAGCGGTGAGATAGAGCAGGGCAGCTTCATGGACGGTAAGGGGCTGACCTCTATGAATTAAAAAGGCGGCTACTGCCATTTCGATAGCTAATACCAGGGCGGCGATCCTGGTGAAGAGACCCAGGACCACGAGCAGGGAGCATAAGACCTCTGAAAACAGCACCAGGATAAGGGACCAGCGATGTCCAATGTGAAAAGGGTCGGCGAAGGAGCCAATTTCCTTACTGAAATTCATCAGCTTGGGGAATCCATGGTTGATGCACATAATGAGGCCGAAAGTCAGGCGCAGCAGTAAAGCAGCCAGGTTGAAAGCGTTGTCGGAATAGGCGGTCGAGAGAAATTTTTTCATGGTGAATTTTTTGGGTAGGTCGAAGATAGATTAATTTTAACATTTGGCCTTTAGGCCATCTGCGGGCGGGTGGACCTGACGGTCCATTGCCATTACCATTACTCGGACGCCAATGATGGTCCTTCGGACGATCGGGCCGTGCCCGATCTGCGGACGCTAATGATTGTCGTCCTTCGGACGACTGTGGATAAATGGCATCGGCAAGTCACGAGTTGTAAGGAAATGTTAATATGCCATTTATCCACAGGGTGTTTGGAACGATAATTGGTAAAAGGTAAAATATTTAGAAACTTTATCGCGTTAAGCCCGCAACAGCGACTGAAAGGAGCTCGTCCGAAGGACAGACTTTAGCGTTTTGCGGGAATCAGGCTACATTTAAATCAGAGCCTGATCCCCGAACATTAATGTCCCCCGGCTGGCGGGGTACAGATAGGAAGGATATTTGAAAAAATAAAGAACATAAATTGTCTTTTTCGTGAAAAAACCTGTATTGTTTTTTTCCATCATTCTTCTAAGCTCTTCGTCATTTGCACAGCAGACAAAATATCTTGACGATCCGCAAGCCAGTTTCAAACAGGCCAAGGATTTCTTTCAAAATGAATACTATAGTCTGGCATATCCCATTTTCAGAGAGCTGAAATATTCCCTTCGGGAGACAGATCGCAGCAACAATTCCGTAGAATACCAGGATGTAAAATATTATTATCTCGTATGCGCCCTGGAGCAGAACGACAAGACGGCTGTAGGTCCTGCCCGCGAGTTCATCGATCTGGAAAACAATGCTCCCCGGGTGGGTATGATGAGCTTTCACCTGGCGGAATATTATTTTCGTCAGAAAGATTATACGGCTGCCGTACGTCTGTATGAGCAGGCGGATATCGAAAATCTCAGCAACCGGGAGATAGCCGACCTGAAATTCCACCAGGGATATGGCTATTTCACACAACAGCGATTTGACCAGGCCCTGCCATTATTCGACGCCATCCGGCAGATGCCCAAGGACCCGAACTATCTTGACGCCAATTATTATTATGGGTTTATCTGCTTCTATCAAAAAAAGTATGGCGAGGCCTTGACGGCTTTCAAAGTTGTGGAAGATAATCCCCGGTATGAAAAAGTGGTGCCCTATTATGTCGCCAACATTTACCTGGTGCAGGGGCAGAAGGATAAGGCCATCGAGTATGCGGAGGCCCGTCTGAAGAAGGGCAACCAGTACTATGACATGGAAATGAGACAGCTGGTGGGGCATGGCTATTATGAAAAGCAGGATTTTGCCAAGGCCCTTCCTTACCTGGAACAGTATGTCAATCAATCCAGGAAGGTATCGAGGACGGATCTATACGAGCTGTCCTACTGTTATTACCAGACAAAGAAATGGGATAAAGCCATTGCGGGGTTCAAGCAGCTGGGTGGAAAAGAGGATTCCCTGGCACAGAACTCCATGTATATGCTGGGAGACGCCTATCTAAAAACAGGGCAGAAGGCCAATGCCCGTAATGCATTCCTTTTTTGCTCCTCCAACAGCAGCAATCCCCAACAGAAGGAGATCTCGAAATACAACTATGCCAAGCTATCCTATGAGCTGGGATACCAGGATGTCGCGCTGACGGAACTTCAGTCATTCTTACAACAATTTCCCAACTCGGCCTACAATCAGGAGGCGAAGGAGCTATTGGTCAGCGTACTGGCCAATACCAATAACTACAGGGATGCGATGACCCTGCTGGACAGCCTGGATCACCCTTCGCAGAATGCCCGCCGCCTGTACCCGCGAATATTATACGGCCGGGCGACGGAGCTTGTCAACGACGGGATGCTGCTCAATGCCAATGATCTGCTGGACAAAGCCTTAAAAGATCCTAACAATACCAGCGTCCTGCCCTATATCAACTTTTGGAAAGGGGAAATATCCTACCGGCTGAACAGGATAGACGATGCTATCCGCTATTATTTGGAATATCTCAGGAGCAGCGTCGTGAATGGAGAAGTAAGTCCGGCCAATGCCCGTTATAACCTGGGGTATTGTTTCCTGAAAAAGGAAAATTACCGGCAGGCCCAGGGATTTTTTGAGCAGGTGGCGCGCACCCCCACCTTGAACTCCACTCCCATGGAGCAGGACGCCTATATCAGGAATGCGGACTGTTATTATATGAACCGGGATTTCAAGACGGCTCTAAGCATGTATAATAAGGTGCTGGACCTTTCCTGGCCGGCCAGCGACTATGCAACGTTTCAGAAGGCCATGATCGCGGGAGTGAACAATGGGAAGGAGAAGATCAATCTGCTGAACTCCATCAACCGGAAATATCCTGCTTCCAACCTGGCTGTGGACGCCAATATGGAGATCGCGGGTACTTATCTGGCAGGCGAGCAGTTCAGGGAAGCGCTTCCATATCTGAAGAATGTGCTGCGGAGTCCCGGAGCCGATGCGCTCAAGCCCAAAGCCTATCTTCAAAGTGGAATTGCCTGGTACAATCTGAATAATAATAAGGAGGCCCTTTCCCAATACGACAGCTTATTACGTCAGTTCCCCAATTCTCCGGAGGCCCAGGATGCTCTCGATAATGCCAAGACGATCTATGTGGAAGAGGGCAGGAGCGGGGAATATGTGAATTTCGCCAAATCGATGGGAGTGGAGGTGAGCGCCAGCCAAGAAGATCAGCTGGCCTATGAAGAGGCGGAGGTGCAGTTCAACAACGGTAACTTCCCGGGCGCTGTCCAGCGATTTGAGGCCTATCTGGCCAAATTCCCGGATGGCAAATACTCGCTGGAAGCCAATTATTATAAGAGCGAGATCTATTTCTCTCAAAAGGACTGGGCCAAGGCTGTCACGGGATACCAGGCGGTGGCGGACCGGGCTCCGAATAAGTTTGCGGAAAAATCCCTGCTGCAGGCTGCCCGCCTGAACTTCTTCGAGCTGAAGAATTATCAGCAGGCGGAAAAATACTTTATCAAGCTGAAGGACTTTTCGGCTTCGCAGGAGAATAAGATGGAGGCTATGCGTGGATTGCTACGCAGCCAGTATCAATTGGAAAAATGGCCCGAGGCTGTGGAGAATGCCAAGGACCTGCTGACTCAAAAAGGAGTGAGCACGGATGACAAGGTCCTGGCCAATATGGCGATTGCCAAATCCTACCAGGCGAACAACCAATGCGAGACGGCATTGCAATATTTCAGAACGGCGGCCTCGCTCAGCAAGTCGGCCTATGCAGCAGAAGCCAGGTATCAGATAGCCGACTGTCTTTTCCATCAAAACCAGCTGAAGGATGCGGAAAAGGCGGCTTTTGAAGTGGTCAATAAATCCGGAAGCTACGAGCTGTGGGTTACCAAGGCTTATCTCCTGCTGGGGGATATTTATTTTTCGGAGAAGGATTATTTCAATGCCAAGGCGACCTATCAAAGCATCGTGGACAATGCGAAGATCGAGGATCTGCGTCAGCAGGCACAACAGAAACTGGCCCAGGTGACAGAGGAAGAAAAGAAGAACAGCAAGGTCGGGGATCAATAAATGTGAGGCTCCAATAATAACTTTAATCTACTAGTTGATAAGATGTATAAAAAGTCATTTTTTCTTTTAGTTGTTCTGTCGGGAGCGGCGGTCTCTCTTTATGCACAGGATACGACGAAGCGTAAGACGATCGAGATCACTTCTTCATTTAAGCCTGTGCTGCGCGAGGCGGTAAAGATCAATTTCAACGCAGCTCCTCCGCAGGCGGATACTGCCAAGCCCCGTCTGACGTATAATATCCCTGCTCAATTCCTTTTTCTTACTTACCAGCCGGGCGAGATGCGGCCGGTGGCTTTCCAGGGGGATACGCTGAAGCCCTGGGAGAACTATAATTATATCAAGGTCGGGGTGGGCAATGTACATCTTCCTTTTATCCAGACCGGCTTTACATTCGGGGATCCGAAGACCAGCCAGTTCAATATTTTCGCCAATCATCTCAGCTCAAAAGGCAGTCTGCCATCCCAGAAGAACAGCCTTACGGATGTAACGATCATGGGAACGGTGAAGACGGCCAACAAGCTGGAATGGACCGGGAGCCTTGGATTCAAGAGTGACAACTATCACCTGTATGGGTACAGGCCGGATACGCTGAAATTCAACGAGAGTGATCTAAAGCAATTCTTCCAGACCTATGAGGGTAAGCTCAGTCTTCGCAATACGGAGCCTACGGAGTTTGGTCTGAGCTATCATCCCAATATCAAAGTGTCTGTTTTTACGGATAACCATAGTTCCAAGGCTTCTGAAGCCAATACGGTGCTGAACCTTCCTTTGGAGAAGACGATCGGTAAACAGTTTGGATTTAACCTGGCCTTTACGGCTGATCTCACCAACTACAGGCCGGTGGCTCCCTTTCCCAACCAGAACAACAATGTCTTTTTTGTAACACCGGCGTTTATGGTGAAGACGTCCAACATCAACCTGCAGGCATCGGTGATGCCGTCCTGGGATAATTCACAATTTCATCTGCTGCCCAATTTTACGGCCGACATATCTACCTCGGATCAGCGGTTTGGTCTCCAGCTGGGCTGGATCGGCTATTATGACAAGGGGTCCTATCGGCGTTATGAATCCATCAATCCCTGGCTGGCGCAACCGGGTTTTTTGCTGAACACGAGGGTGGAGGAGCGTTACGCAGGATTCAAGGGTTCCCTGGATAAGCATTTCAGCTACGCGACCAAGATAGGCTTCAATACGTACAAGAATATGCCCTTGTTCGTCAATGACACCCTGGTGGCGTCCGGCAGCGGCGGCAAGCAATTCGATGTCCTGTATGAATCATCCCTGGAGACGCTACAGGTGCATGGCGAGCTGAGCTATATACAGGGAGAGGATTTTACCGCCACGGCCAGCCTGAACTATACGAATTTCCACAAACTGCATACGGAGCCCAAGGCCTGGGGTCTTCTGCCGCTGGAATTCAATACCAACCTGAAGTGGCGGCCCATAAAGGACTTTTGGGTAAAGGCCGATCTGTTTGCCTTTGACGGCGCGCAATACCGGGCTTCCGATGGCACCGCCTTCAAGGGAGATGGAGCTTTCGATCTGAATGCGGGTGTTGAATACCGTATAACCCGCCAGCTGAATCTCTGGGTACAGATGAACGACATATTTAATAAAAAATACGAAAGATGGCACCAGTACCCGGTGTATGGGTTTAATATTCTGGGAGGTATCGTATTTTCTTTCAGCGGTAAATAAATTTTTCATGTGTTAGACGACCCATTTTTCGTTAGATTCGCAGCCTCAAAAGGAGATGATGTCAAATTTCCACGTATTGAACGCCTATCTTTTCCAGCATAGAAGTATCAGCATTCCGGGGCTGGGCACTATCTACCTGGAAACCTTCCCCGCCAACGTGGATGTGGCTGACCGCACTATTTTACCTCCTTCGTACCGGTTCCGGTTTGACAAATATTTCGACAGTCCTGACAGGGAGTTTTTCGCCTACATTGCCAGTCAACGTAATGTTCTTGATTATGAGGCCATTAGGTGGTACAATGAATTCTCCACGGAGCTTCGTAACCGGGTACGTACAGAAGAGTCGGTGGAATGGGAAGGGGTAGGAACGCTGAAAAAGGATGAGGGAGGAAATGTGCTGTTTGAACCGGCCGCTTCAAATGGGCTGTTCATGACGCCAACCCCGGCCATTCGTATCAATCGTCAAAATGCACAGCATACATTATTAGTAGGCGACCAGGAGCGGACCAATATAGAAATGAATGAATTGTTGCATGACGAAGAGCATGCCGGCAAGAAGAAAAATACCTGGTGGATCATTGCGCTGGTGCTGGCTGTTCTTGCGCTGGCGGCTCTCGGATGGCATTTTTATGTCAATGGCTGGTCAATTGGAAATCAACGTATGCTGTGAAATGCAACAAGAGAAACTGATACATTACCAGAGCTGTCCTTCCTGTAATTCCACTGAAATAGCCGAAGCGTTGACTGCCCGTGATCATACGGTGTCACAAAAGATCTTCTCTATCTGGGAATGCAGCAATTGCACCTTGCGATTTACGCAGGATGTGCCGGATGCCGCCTCGATCGGGGTGTACTACCAAAGTGAAAATTATATTTCCCACACGAATACCCGCAAGGGGCTGGTGAATTCGCTGTATCATATGGTACGGAAACAGACCCTTTCGGACAAGCACCGTCTTCTTTGCTCCGCCACCCGGATGAGGCATGGAAAGCTATTGGATATCGGGGCGGGTACAGGCGCTTTTGTCGCTTACATGAAGCAGCATGATTGGGATGTCACGGGACTGGAGCCTGATGAAACTGCCAGAGAGGTGGCGGCGACCCAAAATAATGTACAGCTGTCGCCTGTTTCCGATTTTTATTCCCTGCCTCCTGACAGCTATGATGCCATTACGCTATGGCATGTATTGGAGCATGTGCATGACCTGCATGCTTATGTCGGTGAGCTGGCAAGGTTATTAAGCAAAGAGGGGCGTATCTTTATCGCGGTGCCCAATTATACTTCCCATGATGCGGCGGTCTATCGTGGCGCGTGGGCGGCTTATGATGTACCAAGGCACCTCTATCATTTTTCTCCCGATGCCATGGAGGATCTTCTCGCCCGGCATGGTCTGCAGTTGCAGGTGACCCGTCCGATGTGGTACGACAGCTTTTATATCAGCCTGCTAAGCGAAAAATACCGGAACGGCAGGGGGAATGTTGTGAGAGCCGTCTGGACCGGGTTTATTTCCGATGTAAAGGCTTTTGTCGACAAATCCAGGTGCAGCAGCCTGGTCTATGTGATAGGGAAATAGCTATTTGCCGCCCGGACCTGCTCAAAAGTTGAATTTTATCTCATAGATGTCCGGCCACAGCTTGCCGGTGATATATACTTTACCGGTAGTGGAATCATAAGCAATGCCATTCATCGTATCGGCGTGGGCATACTTGTTCTGTTCGGCGCTGAACAGGGTCTCCAGGTCCAGTTTGCCAATCACCTTGCCGCTGGAGGGATCGATCTTCAGGATATAATTGGTTTGCCATTGATTGGCGTAGATAAAGCCATTGATCAGCTCCAGCTCATTGATATTGCTCACGGGGCCATTATTATCCATCACACTTATTGTTTTTACGATCTGGAAGGTAGCGGGATCGACATAACTGATATTGCTGGTGCCGTCGCTCATAATAAGGTGGGTGCCGTCTGTAGTCATTCCCCAACCTTCCCGGACAGGGATGGTGAACTCTCCCAGCTTTTTAAAGGTTTTAGCGTCATAGATAAAGCCTATTTTGGTCTGCCAGGTGAGCTGGTATACTTTGTCATTCAGAAAAGTAATGCCTTCTCCGAAGTACTTATTCCTGTCCAGCTCCGCCTTTATAGCAACTTTTCCTGTTTTGGGGTCTACCACGCCAAACATGGACTTTCTGCTATCGGGCATGGTGGGTTCTGTTCCCGTGCTTTCGTAAAGCTCTCCGTTATGAAAAAGAAATCCTTCCGTGAAGGAGGTCGTATCATGGGGAAGGGTCCTTACCACGCTGTAATTGATCAAAGGAGGGGAATTATCTACCTCTTTGTTGCTGGTGACGTCGGGGTTGGAGTTATTACAGGAGGCTAAAAGGCTTAGGGCAATGATGAAAAATGGGATGGACTTCTTCATAATGAGACTGGTGAGGGGCAAATTTAAGGTTCTCCCGGCCTTTAGCCAACGTTCTTGGGGCTGTTGGGGGGCTAATTGTAAAAATTTTAGCATAAAAGCTTGCATTTGTGCCGAAAAATGTATTGTTTTACAGTCGTTTATCATCTGTTTACCACCCATTTAGCACCTGCTGATTTCCTTTCGACCCGGGTGATAGCCGCAGATATCCCCAATATCCATGCTGATCGATCCAACTCCTTATGGAAGCCTCTGAAAAGAAGGTACCATGAGACATTTTTTACGTCTGTCCGTATTTATATGGTTGTTGTTCCGATTGCCCGCCGTAGCCCAGCAGGGTTGCCGTACTATCGACTATAAGCAAGACCTTTTGCGTAAGGACCCGGAGCTGGCCGCGAGAATTATGGATATCGAACGTTTTACGCGGCAGCAGCAAAAAAACTCTTCCACCATCGCTATGGGTACTGAGAATGCCGCCCACAATGATAAGAACTCTTCCGCCATCACTATCCCGGTGGTCGTGCACATTGTCTATAACAGGGCTGACCAAAATATCAGCGATGCGCAGGTGCAATCCCAGATAGCGGTATTGAACAGGGATTATGGCAAGCAAAACCCCGATACATCCAAAATACCATCTTATTACAGGGATCTGGCGGCTGACTGTGGTATACGTTTCGCGCTTGCCAATGTAGACACCAATGGCAGCACAACTACCGGTATTGTTCGCCGGCAGACCAATCAGCGGGAGTTCACCTATGACGATGCGGTCAAGTTCACGGCGAGAGGGGGAGATGATGGCTGGGACAGGGATCGTTATTTAAATGTTTGGGTAACCAACTTATCCAGCGGGGTTCTTGGTTATTCCAGCGTGCCGGGCTGTGCGAAGCCCAATGATGGGGTCGTGATCAGCTATACTGCTTTTGGGACAACGGGGACGGCCCTGGCGCCCTTTAATCTTGGCAGGACCGCCACGCATGAGATCGGGCACTGGCTAAACCTGATCCATATATGGGGAGACGCAGACTGCGGGGACGACTATGTGGATGATACCCCTCAACAAAGCGCTGCCACGCATGGCAACCCCAGCGGCATGATCATCTCCTGTGGAAATACTCCTTACGGCAATCTGTATATGGATTATATGGATTTTACGGATGACGCTGGGATGCATCTTTTCACCTATGGTCAGCGGAACAGGATAAGGGCTTTGTTTGCGCCGGGTGGTTTCCGATATGCGTTGCTGTCTTCAACGGGTTTGGCGCCAGGTACTGTAGTAGGGCCATTACCCGGCGGACCTTCCGTTGCCGTTGCCGGTGCGTCTATCAGCCTACGCCCTAATCCTGTCACGGGCCCTGTATGGATCATTTCTTCGGATGCATCGAATACCGGCGCTGTGCTGGATATCTTCAACCTGATGGGACAAAAGGTAATGACCGCCCGTATCACGGGAATCACTTTCCAGATGGATCTTTCCTCTCTGCCCAGGGGGCTTTATTTCATCCATGTAAACGGAGACGGCAAGAACAGCCTGAAGCTGGTGAAGATGTAATTATTTTCTTAATACCTGTACCGGGCCGCCATAGGAGGCTGCTACCAGGAATCTGTATTTCTTTCCCCTGACGTCTATAAGACTACGGATATCGCCCGGGATACACAGTCCTGTGCTTTTGTAAGGCTGCGGTGTAAAATTTCCTTTTCCATCTCCCTGTAACAGAAGACCGATGCCGGCGTCCAGCGGCCCCAATTGAGCGCGGAACGGGTATAGATTGCCCGCGAGGATCAGGCTGGAGCTGTCTTCCGTGACCATCCCGTTGATCACGCTGATCTGCGCCCTGGTGGGCAGGGGGCTTATTGTCCAATGATGGTTGCCGTCGTTGCGGAAAAAGCTGCTGGAAAGGATCCGGATGCTGTTGACGTGTGCTGCCGCCAGCTGTTCCGGTGTAAAAATGTCCTGCATCTGTGCATCGGCGTAAGCAGCATAGCGGGCAAATTTTTTCTGCTGTGCGGGAATCTCGCGGAGCAGCTCATCCCGGGATGCATAGGGATAGCTTTTGCCTTGAATATAATAAGTGATAAATGGGTCAAAGGTCCCGTTGCCGCTGAAGTCGCCGTAGTATATTTCCAATGGCTGCTGATCGGAGGCCCTGAACTGGGTATTTGTTCCGAGATTGCCTACGATGAGGTCGGTGTCGCCGTCGTGGTCGAAATCTCCTGGCAGCAGGGAGGTCCACCAGCCCTGGCTGCGTTCCAGCCCATAGGCTGCCGTCCTGTCAGTCAATTGTCCGTGCTCGTTCTCGAATATGGAAAGAGGCATGAACAGTCCGGCAACGACCAGGTCCGGCCAGCCGTCCTTATTAAGATCTATCCAGCAGGCGTCCGAGACCATACCCGGACGTTGTAGCGTGCTGTCGCGTTGGGAGACATCTTTTTCGAAGAGAATATGGCCTCGTGTGCTTTTATTCTTTAATATCAGGCTTTCCGGGCTGGTTGGGAAGAGGTTGGGCATGAGCTTGCCGCCTACAAAAAGGTCCGGCAATCCGTCCTTGTCATAGTCGGCTGCTTTTACACATCCGCCGCTAATGGTCTCTGCCGGGAGGGCGCCGGGGAGAAATCGGAAATTCCCTTTTCCATCATTTTCGAATAGTCTGTCCTGGTAGTTGCGGCTGCCGGGGGTGTAATCGGCTCCTCCGCTGACGAGGTAGAGGTCCGGATCTCCGTCTCCATCGGCGTCGAAGAAAAGGGCGGCTGTATTGGTATGGTCGAGGTCGAGGTTCCAGGGTTGTGATGGGGCGGGTTTGAAATGACCATCGGGTGTCTGCAGGTAGAGCATACTAGGCTGACCCGCGCTGCCGCCGATGAACAGATCTTCCAATCCATCCCCGTCGATATCTCCTTTGGCCAGACAGGGCCCTACGTGGGAGACCTGATAGGGGAGAAGGGGTGAGACTTTGAAGTCTACGAAAGTGGAACCTTTATGCGTATAGCTGATGCCGGAGGTAGGGGTGATGTCCATGTAGAGGGGGGAGGGCGGAGGAGGAGAAGACATATCGATGTCTTTGGCGTTGGCTTGTTCCAGGATAAGCAAGGTGTCGGCACGGACCTGTTGTAACCGGCTGATCCTGCCTGTGGGCCATGTGACTGTAATATCAGCGATGGAGTCCTTACCCAGTCCAAAGTGCATGATGGGATCGATAGAGGACTGAAATCCTCTTGTAAGATACTGTTCCTGGTATTGTTTGTTGTTGGGCGTGATGACCTGTACTTTGGCGCCGATACCTTCTGTGTTAAGACCTTCTCCCTTTAACCTGATACGCAGGTAATGTCCCTGGTGAGTATTGTTCCTATAGATAATGGGGGCGTCGTTCAGGGTATTGATGACGAGGTCGAGATCGCCATCGTTGTCCAGATCAACATAGGCAGCGCCGTTACTGACTGTGTGCCGGGTGAGTCCCCAGTCTTCGCTGACATTGGTGAAGGTGAGGTCATGGTTGTTGTGAAAAAGATAGTTCGTCTTTTTTGTAGAAGGCATATCCTGCACCAGCTTCCACATTTCGAACTTATTTCCCATTTTCTCGGCCTGACCCGCGGTGTAGCCAGATGTATATTTTACAAAGTCCAGGTTGGTCATGTCTCTTAATATACCGTTGGAGATAAAGAGGTCTTTCCAGCCGTCGTTGTCAAAGTCGGCGAAGAGAGGTGCCCAGCTCCAGTCAGTGTTGGACATGCCGGCCATCTGACCGACTTCGCTGAACATGGGAATGCCGGCGGTGTCCAGGCCATTGTTCAGCTGCAGGGTGTTGCGCATCTGCTGGTAATGGAAGCCGTGTTCGGCCCGCATGGTATATTTATCATAGGTATCGGGTCCACGCAGGAGCTTTTGCCGGTGATTGTCTTCCGGCAGCATGTCCAGTACGGCGATGTCGGGTAGTCCGTCATTGTTGTAGTCGGCGATGTCCGAGCCCATCGCGAATTCGGAGATATGACGTGTGGCTTTGGTGAGGACTTCTTTGAATGTGCCGTCGTGGTTGTTGAGGTACATAAAGTCCCGCTCGTCATAGTCGTTGGTGACATAGATATCGGGCCAGCCATCGTTGTTCATATCGCTGATGGAGACGCTGAGTCCGAAGTTTAGACCGCTGCCATCGATGTGGGCCTGCTCGCTGATGTCGGTGAAATGCCCGTTGTCGTTGCGGTAGAGCCGATTGCCGAATTTAGGATGTCTTTTGGCCCGCAGCTTTTCCGTATTGAAGAATGGATTGAAGAACATGTCGGCATGATCCACCATGAACATGTCCAGGTCGCCGTCATGATCCATGTCGAAAAAGGCGACTGTCGTGGTGTAGGTGCCGGGGGCGTCGAGCCCGAACTCTTTGGCCTCTTCCCTGAAGGTGGGAATGCCATTCTTCACTCCCTGGTTAATGTACAATTCTTTTCTTCTGTCTTCATCGGATCCCGGTCCCGAATAGCATACATAGATGTCGGGAAGACCGTCCCCATTGACATCTGCGATGACGGCCCCCGTCTTCCATTTCGGCCTGCCTTGTACGCCTGCCCGCGCCGCCACCTCCTCAAACTGAAATCCGCCTTTGTTGAGATATAGTTTATCGGGGCCCATGTTGCAGGTGAAATAAAGATCGGCAAGACCATCTCCGTCGAGGTCTCCGACGGCGACCCCGGCGCCATTGTAAAGATATTCGTAGGTGAGTATATTATAGTCTACGTTCTCCTTTATTTCATTACGGAAATCAATATGCGTAATGTCGGAGGACATTTCTGTAAAAAGGGTGTTCTTATTTTCCAATTGATTACAGGAAGTAAAAAAGATCAGTATAAAAGAACAGAACCTTAATATCTTCATAAAATGAAATTATAATATTATTTAGAAAATTCTCCTAACTTTATTTTGCAATGCTACTACGTTATGGGTACCGCGGGTAAACTGCTGTTCGAGAAAATTGGTAAAGGAGATGAAGCTGCCTTCAGGGAATTCTTTGAGCTATACAGGTCCAGGGTTTATAATACCGCCTTTAGATTAACAAAATCAACCTTCGCCGCGGAAGAGATCACACAAGACACTTTTATCAGTCTCTGGACGGGGCGGGCGCATCTTGTTCATGTACATGATCCACTGGGATATCTTCATACTGCCCTGTACAATAAGATCTCCCGGCATTTGAAGAAAGAGGCCAATAAGGCGCGTATCCTTCGGCTGTCCGTGTGGCATGTACGGGAGTGGGTGAATGAAACGGAGGAAAGGATATATGCTAATGAAGGTCAGCGGTTTATCAATAATGCTCTTGCGCAGCTGTCCCCTCAGAAAAAGCTTATTTACGAACTCAGCAGAAAGGAAGGCAAGAGCTATGATGAGATAGCCGAGACCCTGCATCTTTCGCCTCATACTGTCAAGAGCCATTTGGTAAAGGCTTTGAAGTTCATTCGGAACTACATGAAAAATAATGCTTTAACGATCATCGGTTTCATTACTGCCTGGCTGTCCTGAGGAATGTACACCCGGGCGGAAAAAAATTTCA
>DASZWE010000672.1:0-4795 GCA_035546735.1 Puia sp. | reverse complement strand
AAGAGCTGTCCCCCGTCGCCTGGAACATCCGCAGCAATCCGAGAAAATTCATTTGAAAGGTATGGGTATGCACATAGGGCTGTATCGCATTCACGGGCATCTCTCCCGCAGCCACCTTGTCCAGATTGGAATAAGCATCCCAGCCGCTCCATTTATCGATATTGCTCACCACCCATTTGCACCAGTCCAGGTACCGCGTGTCCTTGGTCAGCTGATACAGCCGCATCATCGGGTCGATCAGCAAGGTCCCTTCCCACCCATAATGAATGCTATGCCCCGCAATATCCGAATGCTGCGTCCCCTTCAATACCTTTCCCTTATTCTCCGGATAATGCACGGCGCTGGGCCAGAACTCCGCCTTGCCCGGACCGATATGATCCACAAAATAATCTCCAAGCCGCCGGGCCGCCTTCAGCCCCGCAGGGTCCTTCCATACCTCGTACGCCGTCAGCAACGCATGCTGCATAAAATACAGCTCATACGCATCCATCCCGCGCAACGGTTTTCCCGGTGTACGCACGCGCTGACTGGTAATCCCCACATATCCATCCGCTGCCTGGCTACGCAATATCCGTACATACATCTCATGCGCCTCCTTACTCAATGCCTGATCATGCGTACGCACCGACGTGAGTATCGCCGATTCCAGCCACTTCCCCGGCTGCTCACCCTGCCGCCAATCCCAGGCGGTAAAATCCCGCTTCTCTACCATCCCCACATAATCGCCGATAGGAAATACCTTTAAAAAATTGTCTTCGTTCTTATCTATCCTCCCCCCGGCAAAGCCCCCCACATCATGTACCATCGTCGCAGGCACGTCTCTCTCCGCCATCTGTCCGAAGGACTGGACCACCAATAGTATCCACACTAATATTTGTCCGCAAGCCTTCATAGTCTCTTCGTCTTAAAATAAGAAATAGTATACACCGCCTCCTTCACCCGCTCACCCCCATGCGGCAGGTCCACATCCGCCTCGGCCGGCGCATCCGCCGTGGGAAAATGCCTCGCCGCCCCCGTACGAAAAACGATATGCCCAAAACGCTCCACCGGCGCAAAAAACAGCTGCGTCAGCACATGCTTCCCATTCACATTCACCATATACATACGCGTATCCGTATTCAATATCACCCGAATCTTATAGGTCTCCCCCGCCTTATAGGTCATCATCTTCTTCACCCGCGCCCCCGCCTTGGCGTCAAAGCTCCCATCCGGCTCAAAGCTCAACCGCACCGCCGGCAGATTTCGCTCATCCTGCATCTCTATCTGCAACTCCCCATGATCCGCCTGACCCGGCGTCACCGAAAACTCCACCTGCATATGCTTCGATACGGGGAATACCCGCTCGGCCTTCGCAAAATCATAAGGATCACTGTCCCGCAGCATCAGTCCCCCCACCCCGGCGCCGACAGGCGCCCACAATGGACTATACACATTCCACCGGTTCCACACACCAGTCACCGCAAGATCATCATCCACGTCGCTATCCACCTTCTCCGTCACAGGTACAGGCACCGACGCCACCCAGATATCCTCCTTGTTCATACTGTACGTCACCCACAGATCCCCGTCAGGCGGTACCCCATTCCCCTCTATGATCCCACGCGTATACTGCGGGCCATAGCTCTTATAATTACCTCCATACCGTGCCGGCGATATCTCTCCCTGCACCAATAGCAGATTGGTAAAATCCAACCCATCCGCACTCGTGGAAACAGCCAGCGGCCACCGGAACTCCGAAGGGTTATAGACAGTAGCATACTTTCCATCCGACGTCCGCTGGCCCCATATCTTCGCATTGGCATTCACAAAATGTGGCGCCCGCATAACAGGGCTCCAGGTCTTCCCTTCATCTTTACTGATGCCGGTCAGCGCATTCTTCCACCAACCCACTACCCTGCCGTCCGGCAGATGATAAAAGTTAAAAGCCTTATAATCCTTATGCAACGGTATCAACGGGTCCTTCCGGTCCGTCTCCTCCACCCATTGCATCATCATCAGCGGCGTCGCCATCAGCTCATTGCAATCCGCAACGAATCCACTGTCCACACTCGATGTATAAAAGGGAAAAGAAGTATTGCCCGTATTCCAGGCGGGGTTATAATGTATAAAATAAATGGGACCAAAGCTCCCGTCGGTACGGATCTCACGTACTACGCGACCGATTCCGAACCCATCATTTGGGTCGTCATGCGCATCCAGGCAGATGCCATAAAATCCCAGGGCCAGCAGCCGGTGATCCTTCGCCACATAGAAACCCATACGTTGATGCATCACCGCATATAGATCCTTTGCCACTCCCTCATGCCCCGGCTTCGTCGTCCCATCCGGTATCTTATAAGGCGGAAAAAGTACGACGGGTTTTCCCCACGACAGGCCATCAGGAGAGCTCAGCAGCAGCGTCTGCCCCGGCGGCACGCTCTCCCCCACCTTATCGCTCAGATACTCCAGATAAAATCGATCATTCCAGTACGCCAGCATCGGCGCATGGTTATAGGTCCACCCCGAGTCATCCGCCAGCTCGGGATGCTCCCTGTTGGCCCGGAACACCTGTATATTATGCACGCCTACCACCGGCTTCAGCTGCCCGTGATGATAATCGACATTCGATAATACACTCCCGCTGTAATGTGCGATATCCCTTGCCTTCCCTTCATCGGCCAGCCGCTGCACAGTCCTGCGGTCCACCTTCACAATGGTTCCGTGCTTATGCCCCACAGGCACGAAAACACTGTCCGTGACATCCGTAAAAGTCTTGAAGTCGGAGGTCCGCATCGCTCCATACTTCTTATCACGGTACATGTCATAATAGATCAGCCAGTCCCTGCCAACTTTCCCGACAGTCGGTCCCTCCGTAAAGGGCGGAGTAAAAGCCTCCGATGCCCGACGATAAGGCCCCCCTGCCCGCCGGCTGAACGCAACTTTGATATTCCTTTGCGGACGGGTATTATCCTTGAACACCAGCACATAATCCCCCGCCCCACGCTGCACGATCGTAGCATCGATGACGCTGTACCCGGGATCAAAGAACAGCCGTGCAGGGGAAAAATGTACGAAATCCCGTGTAGTCGTACAATACAGCCGGTGATTGTTTTTCTCATCTTCCTGTCCTCTGGGATACCTTCCCGGAATAGTCGTAGCCCAGATTATAATAAATTGATTGCTGTCCTTTTCGTAAAAGATCTCGGGAGCCCAGACATTGAATGCCGTAGGCTCCCCCTGCATCACAGGTATGAACCGCTGCTCGCTCCAGTGAATAAGGTCCTTCGAGGATGCATAACCGAAACCCTTATCCCCGTTCCAGCCGGAGGTCCAGACAAGATGCCATACCCCATCCGCCCCCTGCGCCATCGATGGGTCCCGCATCAGTTTCTTATCCCCAATGGCCGGCTTCAGCCACGACCCACCCAGGTCCTTCCAATGATACCCGTCCTCGCTCGTAAGAAAATAAAGCCCGTCCGTAGCAGGCTCCCGAAAGGATGTGAACAAATAAACTTTGTTGTCATCCAGCACCAACACCCAGTCTTCCCCACCCGGCGGCGTAAATTCCTGCACGCCCTTATTCAAAAAAATCCCTATCACCGTATAGCTCCCATTTCGGGGATCATACCATCTGGCTCGCACGGAATCCCCACTGATCTTCCCCATCCTGATCTTCATCCTCCGTCCGTTACAGGTATAGATAAATGCATACCCCGCCCCGCGCGTAGCCGCCAGATGATCATACCGCACACCTTGATCGACGATCAGCGATTCATCCGGCACCCGCTCGAAATAAGGCTTCGATAATAGCAGTTTCTTCAAATACACCATCTGCCCCGCACCCGGATCAGCAATGGCCCTGGTCCACGGCTCCCGGGCCCCGTAAGCGCTGCTCTTATCCCCCGGATGCAGAAATTGCATGACGGAATTATCTCCATACGTAAACCCACACGCCCCGGCAAACACCGACCAGTAGGCATACCTGCGCACATCCCTGTCCGTCCATCGCGGCTGCGTCGTATCATGCAGCCCATGCGGTATCTGCTCGTAAGATGGTTCCGCATCCAGCACAGGCTTTGCCGGCGCCCTGCTATAATCTTCTAAAATATATTTCCAGTTATCTTCCCCGAAATGCTTATCTCCGGCAGAAGTATCCTGCGCATAGCTCCGATGCCCCGACTGTACGCTGTTGAAGTCCAGCCAGCGCTGCCCATGCCACCAATAAGAAGAAGAAGTCCTCCCCCTGGGATGAAAAGTGATAAGATGGTCCGGATCATCCGCCCGTAAAGTATTGCCGAGGACATTCCACACGGCTCCCGAATCGCTCCCCTTGATATCGCCCCCATTCATCCATATGATATTCGAATGGGACTTATACCGCCCCGCCAAAAAATGCGCATAGGCCCTCGCCTCTTCCACACTCACCTTCCCCGATTTCACCACGCTCCCCCACACAGGCACCAACGCTATATAGATCCCTTTTTCCGCCGCCCGATGGATGACATAGTCGATATTATCCCAATATCCCCCGGGAACAACCAGCGGCCGGCTGACCTTCCCATCCGTAAGGGCCGCATGCCCGTATACATCGGCGTCCTTCAACCCATGCAGCACCATCACCTGCACCACGTTGAACCCCTTCTGATGACGGTCCTCCAGGTATCTGTCCGTCTCCTCCCTCGTCAGCTTCGTCAACAACAGCCACCCCGTATCTCCCAGCCAGAAGAAAGGTTCCCCCTTCTCCGTCTCCAGCCACCGCCCGTTCGCAGACACCCGCAAGCCCGGCAGGCCGGCCCCGTCAGCAGCCATCGCCAAC
>DASZWE010000671.1:0-2354 GCA_035546735.1 Puia sp. | reverse complement strand
CTGCTGATCGCGTTGTATGTGCTCGATGAGCTCAGCTATGATAAATATAACCCCAAGGCCGACCGCATTTACCGCCTGGATGCGGAGATCTATTTCAACAATACGCTTTTCAATGCAGCCACTTCGCCCAAGCCGCTGGCCGTCACGCTGGTAAAGGAATACCCACAGGTGGAGCAGATGGTGCGGATCAGCTATTTCAACAGCCAGAGCGATATCATGATCAGGAAGGGGAGTGACTGGGTGCAGGATCATCGGCTTGCTTTTGCGGATTCCACTTTCTTCCAGGTATTCCCCATCCCCCTGCTGGCGGGCGATCCGGCGACGGCGTTGAAAGAACCTCATTCCATTGTCATCGATGAGACGGCGGCGAAGCGGTATTTCAATGGTACGGATGTGGTAGGCAGGACCCTGGAGCTGCAGGGTAATACGCTGTGCAAGGTCACCGGCGTATTCAGGAACATACCGGTGGCGTCGCATTTTCATTTCAGCTTTATCCGCCCCCTGCGTGATACCTGGATGGGCGATGAGAACAGGTGGCTGAGCAATAATGTGGCAAGCTATATCCTTGTAAGGCCGGGAACGGACAGGGCCGTCCTGCAGCAACGTGTGGATGCTGCCATCAATACTTACATAGGCAGGGAACTCCAGGATGTATTGCATATTTCATCCAAGGATATGCAGCAGCAGGGGAGCTATTTTCGTTACCATCTCATGCCGCTGGGGGACATCCATTTGCATTCGGATAAATCATATGAATTCGAACCCAATGGAAGTATCAACGATGTGTATGTGTTTTCCTGTATCGCTATCCTGATCCTGGTGATAGCCTGTGTGAATTTTATGAATCTCAGCACGGCCCGGTCCGCCAATCGCGCCAAAGAGGTTGGTATCCGTAAGGTCGCCGGCTCCACCAGGGGAGATCTTATAAGCCAGTTCCTTTTGGAATCGTTGCTGCTGAGCTTTTTTTCATTGCTCCTCGCTATCGGCATTGCCCTGGTCCTGCTGCCCGTGTTCAATCATCTTTCCGGCAAAGAGCTGCCTATGGGAGCGATCTTTTCCGCCCGTCTGCTCCCTGTTTTGCTGGGACTTACTTTTTTAGTAGGCGGTCTTGCCGGAAGCTATCCGGCGTTTTATCTATCCTCTTTTCAGCCCATCCAGGTATTAAAGGGAAGGATCGCCGCCGGCTTTTCAAGCAGCTGGCTTCGCAGCAGCCTCGTAGTCTTTCAGTTCTTTATTTCCATCGGGCTTATCATTGGAACGATCGTCATTCACGATCAGCTCAATTATATCCGGAACCGCCGGGTGGGCTATGATCGAGACCAGGTATTGATCATCCATAATGGCTATGCCGCGGGTAATGGGATAAAAGCCTTTTGTAAGGAGCTGCCTGGGCTGTCGGGGGTGGTGGATGCCACCCTGTCCGGGGACATGCCTACCCAGGGAGGAGGGTATAACCAGAATGCCTGGTGGACGAGCCCTGTCATAGACGCCAAATCTACCATGGTGCTCACCAACCTGTATATCGACGACCATTATATCCCTACGCTGGGTATGCAGATGGTAAAGGGCCGAAACTTCTCGCCGGATTATCCCACGGATTCGACTGGTATCATACTCAACGAATCGGCTGTGGCGTTGCTGGGATGGAAAGACCCGTTGAAGGAAAGGCTTTATCAGCCGGACGACAGCATGCGTCCGAAGGCCTTCCCGGTCATAGGAGTGGTCAGGGATTTTAATTTCAGCTCCATGCACGACAAGATCGGGCCTGTGGTGATGACCCTTACGGACAACCGGCGGAACCTGGCTATCCGTCTGCGTCCCGGGGATATTCATTTTTATGTGAATAAGATCGAGGCCAAATGGAAGGAATTTGCCAACGGCGTGCCGTTCAACTATACTTTTATGGACGACGACTTTAACAAGCTGTACCATGCAGAAGCGCAGACCGGGCAGCTGTTCATTGCCTTTGCCGTGTTCGCGATCCTCATCGCCTGCCTGGGCTTGTTTGGGTTGGTGACGTACGCAACGGAGCAGCGAACCAAGGAGATCGGTGTACGCAAGGTATTAGGGGCGCGCGTCACCCGCATAGTCGCCCTGCTGAGCCGGGATTTTGCCCGACTGGTATTGATCGCCGCCCTGATCGCTTTTCCGGTGGCCTGGTGGGCCATGAATAAATGGCTGCAGAGCTTTACTTATCGTACGGGGATCAACTGGTGGATCTTCCCGCTGGCGGGGGGTGTGGCGCTCCTGATCGCTATGGCTACGATGTGTTTTCAAACCATACGGGCGGCGCTGGCCAATCCGGTGAGCAGCCTGCGGGCCGAGTGATCCGCTAATGTCGGGGTGTTCGCTGC
>DASZWE010000670.1:0-4638 GCA_035546735.1 Puia sp. | reverse complement strand
ATATTGATCAGGCCTGATATATGGTAGATATCCGTTTGCATCCTGGATGATTGTAGGCAGTCAGTTCGTTGGCCGAAAGATACGGCAGCCTTTTTATCCTGATACCGTGAAAACACCCTGCCCTGGTAAGAAAAATACGCTGCTTTGCACGTGTTTATGCCTAAGTTTTGAACAAGCGCGCCGATAATTTTGGAAAGAGAAATATAGAAACCTTTCCTACGTCATTAAGCCCTATTTTCTATGAATCTGGAACAAGCTCAGAAACTGAGAAAGAAACTTCTTTATCTGGAGGGTCTCATTGCCTGGAATACGCGGGAATATATCTGGAAGGTGGTCGTCGGCCCGCAGGACCAGCTGTCGATGGATCGTTTCCGGGAGTTGGTAAACCCAATGGTGCCTTTCAATCCCAGGGATGTGATACAGCCTTTCCGCCGGGAGGAGCTGTCGGTGTATTTCTTTCTTAAGATAAAAGGTAATCTTATTTGCAGGGAATTCAGGGAATTCCTCACTGCCAATGACCTGGAGATCCCGGAGGCAGGTTATATTCTTACCCCTTTCCCTCTTTAAACGAACCAAGGGTTCGTTGTCCGCAAGGACAGACATTAGATGTTTCCGTGAAACGGGCTATATTTTGCGAGGCCCGTTTTCACGGACATTTAAACGAACCAAGGGTTCGTTGTCCGCAAGGAACGTAAGTTCTACGAAGCAGGCATGGGTTTTTCCCATAAAAATGCCTGCTTCATTGCATTATCCAACTACCAGGATGCAGCAAAGCAGGCAAAAACTTCGAGCAAATGGTGTTAAAAAAGTTGATTGATATTGGATTGCCGGATTTCATAGAATATTGAAAATCATTCTGGACGGTTTCAAGGACATTGGACGGTCTGAGGTTGCTAATCCTCAATCAATCAACTTATATATCAAAAATATATGTGAATAACTATGTGAACAAGAGGGGTAACCCTTAATTTTTTTTATACGGATTTTACGGGGGCATTCGTAGATGCCCTGGGATAAATTCCCTTTCCTATTCGTAAAAAAACGACTTATCTTCGTAAAAGGGCCAAAGAGCAGGGCAATTTAACGTAGATTCCGTAACATCGTAATTTCGTAAATTTCCTATAGTAAGTGTTGCAATTTTTGTTTCAATTTGCATGGTGGATATCCGAGCAGAAAGCCGGTCCGCAGGCCCCGAGGTCCTTGTTTGTAAAATACAGAATCGTATGAAAAAACCAGAGTTCGATCAACCTATTAAAGTAGCTATTGCCGACGATCATGCCCTATTCCGGGCCGGTGTAAAAACAGCGCTGGCCGTCAAAAAAGATGTAGAACTGGTAGCTGAGGCGGACAATGGAATGCAATTACTCAACTTACTCAAGCACGTAGAGCCCGACGTAATTTTACTTGATATACAGATGCCCATTATGGATGGGATCCAGACCTTGCCGGAGATCCGTAAAGATCATCCCCACGTGAAGGTGATCATCCTGTCGATGCACAACGATCACTCCATGATATCCAAGCTGATGGAGATCGGGGCAAATTCCTATCTTACCAAGAATTCCGACTCCGAGACGATCTACCAGGCCATCAAGACCTGTTACGAGCAGGAGTTTTTCTTCAACGAGCTGACCAACAAAGCTTTATTGACGGGGCTTCGGACAAAGCGCCCGGAGGTAGGGACGCCACAGGACGTGAATCTGACGGAAAAGGAGCTGACCGTCCTTAAATTAATGTGTGAGGAAAAGACCACCAAGGAGATCGCGGATATCGTGGATATCAGTCCCCGCACGGTGGAGGCCATACGTGACAAACTGAAGACCAAGACGGGGGCCAAGTCAATGGCGGGTCTGGTCATGTATGCTGTTAAAAATGGCATTATCGAGCAACAGTAGGTGAACAGCTTTATACATTTCAATGGGGATCTTTTTCCATCAGGGACACCTCTTCTTACGGCGGACAGCCGTGGTTTCCGGTATGGGGACGGGTTGTTCGAGACCATGAGGGTAAAGAAGGGACAGCTATTGCTGGAAGACCTTCACTACCGGCGGCTGTTGAACGGAAGCCGCCTTCTCGGGCTTGAAGCTTTAACACCTGAACAATTTACGGGAGCTGTTCTGGAACTTTGTGCCCACAACCGGCATAGTGAATCCGCCAGGGTGCGGCTGACTGTATTCAGGGGGGAAGACGATGCTTCCATGAATTATATTATTCAGTCATGGGCCCTGGAAGAAGCCGCTGAGAAACAGGGAGGACTGGTCGTGGGGATATTTCCGAAAGGCAGGAAGTCATGCGACGGGTTTTCCCACCTCAAGTCAAACAACTATTTATTGTATTCGATGGCGGCCATGTATGCCCGAAATCATGGATGGGATGACTGTCTGGTCCTGAACAGCCGGGAACGGATAGCCGACAGCAGCATTGCCAATCTCTTCTATGTGATGGGGGATACCGTTCATACGCCGCCCTTGTCGGAAGGAGGGGTGGGGGGTGTGATGCGGGAATGGCTTTTGTACGCCTTGCCTGCGGAGGGTCTTCGGGTGATAGAAAAGCCGGTGGCGCCGGAGGATCTTCTTCTGGCAGACGAGGTCTTTCTTTCCAATGCCATCCGGGGGGTCCGCCGGGTAGGACATTTTTCCGGGACGGGCTATGGCGATCGGGTTTTTCGGGTGGTGAAAAAGATAGTAGATGGTCTCTGTTAATATCTTCTGGTTTCGCCGGGACCTCCGGCTTCATGATAATGCGGGTCTTTACCATGCCTTGAGGGGAGATCTTCCCGTCCTTCCATTGTTTATTTTCGACCGGGCCATACTGGATCAGCTGGAGGAGAAGGTGGACGTCCGGGTTCAGTTCATCCGGGATACGCTGGTGACGCTGCAGTCGGCGCTGGGCAGGCGGGGTTCGGGTATAGAGGTCCATTATGGGCTGCCGGAGGAGGTGTTTGCGGCGGTGCTGTCCCGGTACAAGGTGGGGCAGGTGTTCACGAATCTCGATTATGAGCCGTATGCCCGGCAGCGTGATGGGGCTATTGCGAAGCTTTTGGCGAGCCAGGGGATCCCTTTCCATATTTATAAGGACCAGGTGATCTTCGACAGGGATGAGATCGTAAAAGATGACGGTACGCCCTATACGGTATTTACTCCCTACAGCAAGCGGTGGAAGGCGCGGGTGAATGACTTTTATTTGCGTTCCTATCCCGTGGAGCGATACCTGGATAATCTTTTTCAGCGGGCCGCCGGGCAGATACCTTCGCTGGCGTCCATGGGATTCAAGCCCTCGGATGTTCCGATACCGCCGAATGTGGTGCCTGCTGCCGCGCTGAAGGAGTATGCCGGGCAACGGGACTTCCCGGGCATCGAGGGAGGGACGAGCCGGATAGGGGTGCATTTGCGGTTTGGGACATGCAGTGTACGGGAGCTGGCGCGGAAGGCGTCCCTCCTGAGCGAGGTCTATCTGGGGGAGCTGATCTGGCGGGACTTCTTTCATATGATCCTGTGGCATTTCCCGGCGGTGGGTAGGGGCAAGGCTTTCAGGCCGGCCTTCGACCTGATCCGGTGGCGGAACAATGAGGATGAGTTTGGGAAATGGTGTCAGGGGCAGACGGGCTATCCTATCGTGGATGCGGGTATGCGGGAGCTGAATACTACGGGGTTTATGCATAATAGGGTGCGGATGATCGTGGCTTCTTTTCTGGCGAAGCATCTGCTCATCGATTGGCGGTGGGGGGAGGCCTATTTTGCGGGAAAGCTGCTGGATTATGACCTGGCAGCCAATAATGGGAACTGGCAGTGGGCGGCGGGCAGCGGATGTGATGCGGCGCCTTATTTCCGGGTGTTCAACCCGAAGCTGCAGACAGAAAAATTTGATCCTGATCTGATATATGTGCGTCGTTGGGTGCCGGAGCTGGATGGACCTGACTATCCACGTCCGATGGTGGAGCATGAGATGGCCCGGCGGAGGGCGCTGGAGGCATATGCGAGGGCGGTGAAAGGCTAATGTCTGTCCCGGGGACGAACAGCCTTCGGCGGTGCCGGTGCCTGAGGCGAGGGGATGCCGTGGATGGTGGCGTAGGTCCGCATGAGGGTATCCACGGCCCGGCGACCATCTTCTCCCAACGAAAGAGAATAATTATTTACATAGAGGTCGATGTGCTGTCGCATGACCTGTTCTTCCATCTCCTGGGAATGCTGTCTTACATAATCGGGGAGCTGGGGGTAGTGTGAAAAAGCATATTCGAGGCTTTTGCGGATGAGTCCATTGACCTTCTGCACGAGGGCGGGGTCATGGTCTTTTCTCAACAGGATACCGCCCAGGGGGATGGGGGCGCCGGTGGTGGCTTCCCAAAATTCTCCCAGGTCGGCGAGCTTTACCAGTCCTTTTTGCTGGTAGGTGAAGCGGTTCTCATGAATGATGACGCCGCAGTCGACCTTGCCGGAAAGGACGGCTTCTTCGATGGCGGAGAATATCATGAACGTTTTGTTCCTGGCTTCGGGGTAGGCAAGCGAAAAGAGCAGGTGGGCGGTGGTGCGCTGACCGGGAACGGCAATGGTGCAATGGGGGATGTCGGTGGCTGCGATGGGACGTCGGGCTATCAACAGGGGTCCTACGCCTTTGCCCAGGGCGCCTCCGGCATCGAGG
>DASZWE010000669.1:0-5292 GCA_035546735.1 Puia sp. | reverse complement strand
AAGGTATAGAAAAAAAGTGTATTTTGGGCGTTATGAAGAAATTAGCTTTTTTAGTAGTGAGCCTGTTATCCGGCTATTTCCTGTGGGCCCAGACAAAGATATTCAAAGAGGTAGGCGAAGATATATCAACCCAGATCAAAGCCATCACCCAGGACAATACCCTGGTCGGCTATCTGGCATTCACCCGGTTGGAAAAAGCCGATGCAGATTCGTTCAACTACAAGCTGACGATCATGGATGAAAACCTCAACGACATCGGCACCGTAAAATTTCGTCAGGGTATCCTCGATCTTCAGTCCGTATCTTTCGAGCAGAATGTATTGTGTTTGGGATACATCCAAAGTTCTCTGACAGGCGTAAAAACCATCCGGTCCCAGCGGGATTATAGAAAAACGATGGATGCTGCAACATCGAGCCATATCCTGTTGCAATTTATCAGCCTCGACGGTAAGATCCTCAATACCTATTATAAGGATGTAAGTCTCAATGCGGAGCCTCTTCCCTCCAGGAACCCCTGGGCGGCAACGATAAAAGTAATAGGGCATCTGAAATATGGGATGCAGTTGAGGAATATCGCCAACAGCGGCTTTGCCTTCTTTTATGGGGACGACCTGAGACGGGTGCTGCTCGAATTCGATATCAAAGGAACGCTGATCCACGAACAGGATGCCCCGACATACGCCGATCATTTTTATCTGCACTCTTCGGCCGCGAGCATTTATCTTCTGACGAAACAGGACCGGCCCACTCCGGAAGGAGGGTTTAAGCTCTATGTTTACTCCGCCAAGGAGCTCGTTATCGAGAATAATTTCGATCTCCGGGATAGGAACGACAATTGGCTAAAGGTCCTGTCTTTTGATAATGATCCTGCCACGGGCGACGCATTTATTGCCGGGGTTATCATCAATCCCAGACGGGAGAAATACTTCCTCACGGCCAATGATTATTCTTACATTCCGTACCTGGGTTTATTTACGCTTGATCTGGGAAATCCGAACAAAAAGATGCATGCCAATTGCAGTTATTGGTCTGACGAGAAAATGCCAGGTATTGAAGAAGATGGCTATTTCACCAATAAGCACTTTTACGTTAAATATGCCACGGCATTCAGAGATTTTAACGGGAACACCATTTTTACCGGTACGGCCCTGGAAGGGAAGGGGATCGTGGGCGCTGCCAAGTATAAATTGACGGACGGGGTCTTTATCCGGCAGGAGGCTTCCGGCAATTTAGTCCTGGACAATAATATTCCTTGCGACGAAACGAAATTTTTCAATGCTGCAAGCATTTTGCCCGAATTGGATAAGAAGGATTATTATAAAGTGGTCAACCCGGACACGAGGACCAACTACATGATCATCGACGATGAGGAGAACATCTATATTTACAATGTCAATAGTAAGAAGATCGCACGGACCATCCCGCATAAGGACGGCAATGTGCGGATCAATGTTTATCCCGCCAAAGAAGGGCACATGATGGTGTCGGAATACAATCGGAAAGAAAAATTTACTCGTTTTTCGATCGAGGCGCTTTAGCAGACAAACATATTTTATTACCCCCGTGGCGGAGTAAATCTATTTTACGCCTTTTGACGTATCCCGGTACTTGGCGAGTTTGCGGATAACGAATATTTGTTCCATGTGATAGGCGATGGGGGCGAGTTTCTTGGGAATGGTGGCAATTGGTTTTTCAAATATGGGAATTCACCGAAATAAAAATCGCTATCTTTCGGGAAAGGTGCCCCCATGATCAAGAACTACCTCCTCGTCGCCATTCGCAACTTCCGTAAAGGCAAGGCGTTTAGCCTGATCAACATCCTGGGTTTGGCCGTCGGCCTGACCTGCTGCTTCATGATCATGCTTTTTGTCCGCGACGAGCTAAGTTATGACCATTTTCAAAAGAAGCTGGACCGGCTCTACCGGATAGCGTACACACCAAAATTCGCGAGGCTCGACAAAGGGCTCCCGATGCTTTCGACAGCTGCTGCACCTTTGCTCAAAGACTATTTTCCGGGCATCGAAACCTCGGCGCGCCTTTTCCGCCGCAGCGCCACTATCCAAAAAGACCTGAATAAGACGGAGGAAAAACAATTCTTCTTCGGTGACTCCACCATTTTGGACATCTTCACCTTTCATTTCGTGCAGGGCGACCCCAGGCATGCCCTAACCAACCCCTTTACCGTTGTTCTCTCGGCTTCCGCAGCGCGAAGATACTTCGGCGATGCCCCGGCGGTAGGTCAATCGATCCGGCTGGATGGCGAATATCCACTATTGGTCACGGGCGTATTCGACGACTTCCCCGATAACTCGCACGTGCATATCGACCTTCTTACGGATTACCAAACCATGTTCGCAACGATGACCCCGGAAGCCAAAACAAACCTGGATCACAACTGGATCATCAGCCATTCCAGTACCTATCTGTTGCTGAAACCTGGTCAGTCTGCCGAACAGATCGACGCGGGGTTCCCTGCGTTCATCGACACCTATGCACCGAAAGAATTTGCGAAGGGCATCTTCTATCGTCTGCAGCGGGTGAAAGATATCCACCTGCGGTCGGACCTTCTCAGTGAGATCGAGCCTGTAGGCAGCATCACACAGCTATATATTATTGGTGGCATTGCCTTGATCACTCTGATGATCGCGGGTATTAATTTCGTGAACCTTAGCACTGCCCGGTCTCTCCGCCGTGCCAGGGAAGTGGGGATGCGGAAGGTCCTGGGAGCAGAACGCAGACAGCTGATCATACAATTCCTGACGGAATCCCTTGTGCTCAGCCTCCTGGCTTTTCTGGCCTCGTTGGTCTTGCTTGCAGCGTTTCTCCCGGCATTCAACAACCTTACGGACAAACAATTCCGGTTCACTGACGTATTAAGAGATGCCCCGCTCTGGCTTGGTTTCGTGACGGTATTCCTGCTCACGGGGCTGCTGGCGGGTCTTTATCCGGCCTTCTTTATTTCCGCTTTTAAGCCTGTGACGACCCTGAAAGGGGATCTTTCAGGTAACAGGAGCAGGGGCGGATTGTTGCGCAAATCACTATTGGTAGTTCAATTCTCTGCCTCGATGGGACTGATGGTCGCTACGCTCATCATGTTCCGGCAATTGAATTTTATACAGAGTAAACCCCTGGGTTTCGAAAAAGAGAGTACCCTCGTGGTCCCTGTCCGGACCTGGAGTATCAATTCGATCTTCACCCAGCCCAATGACAGCCTTTATCACCGGCTACACGCTTTCCGCGAGGAAATTCTGTCCAACCCCGATATCACCGGCGTGACACTGTCGGACCAACAACCCGGGCTGGGCGTACTGCGCAGAGGCGTGCTGCCGCAGGGCTTTTCTGCGAGCGATAATCTCTTTGCGCTAAACATGCGGGTGGATTACAATTTTATCCCTACCTATGGAATGAAGATGGCCGCCGGCCGGAATTTCTCCGAAGCCTACGGGTCCGATAAAGATCACGCCTTCATCATCAACGAGACGGCGGTCAAACGTTTTCATTTCGGAACCCCCGACCAGGCCATCGGCAAGAACATCAGCCTCATCGGCAAACGCAAAGTCAGGGAAAAAGAGGGCATCGTCGTGGGCGTCGTCCGGGATTTTTATGCGGAATCGCTTTATACGCCGATCGAAGCCCTCGTCATGGACGTCGACTATCCGAGTCTGACCAGTTTCTCCATTAAAATACGCGCCCACCGGACAAAAGAGACCATCGCCTTCCTGCAAAAGAACTGGGATGCATGGTTCCCCGGCAAAGATTTCCAATACAGCTTTTTGGACAAAGGACTTGCGGACCAGTATGCCCGCGATCAGAAGCAGGGGAAGGCCATCGGCTATTTTTCCGGCCTGGCTGTCTTCATTTCCTGTTTGGGCCTGTTGGGAATGATCGCACTGGTAGCCCGTCAGCGCACCCGGGAGATCGGCATCAGAAAAGTGCTCGGAGCAACGGTTCCCAGCGTCCTGGTGCTCCTCTCAAAAGACTTTATCCGGCTGATCCTGGTTTCCATAATGCTGGCCACGCCGCTTGCCATTTGGCTGATGCATCGCTGGCTGGCGCACTTCGCCTATCGGATCGATATCAGCTGGAGGATCGTAGCCTTGTCCGCGATGGGAATGATCGGCATTGCGATGCTGACCCTTTGTCTCCAGGCCATTCGGGCGGCCCTGGCCAACCCCCTGAAAAGCCTGCGGTCGAATTAGCAAGTATTATCTCGCGTTCGAGAGGCTGTCGATGGAAGACTGAGCCGGCGTTGAAAGGTGGCTGAATATGTGTTTCAAACGATGGCCGCGGCAAAGGCGCATGCCGGGCCTGAAGTAGGTGTCAACGGGAAATTGGATTGGTATCAGTTTACGTGGACGGGGAAATAAATAGAAAAACCCCGGCGATAGCCAGGGTCGAAGTGCCCAGAACAGGAATCGAACCTGCACATTGTTGCCAATACCAGATTTTGAGTCTGACGCGTCTACCAGTTCCGCCATCTGGGCCTCCATTTTCAGGGGTGCAAACATACGCATTTGCACCCGCTTGTCCAAAAACCATTCAAAAAATCTATCTTTATCGCCTTCCGGAAGGGTGAAGGCCCCCGGCCATAAAACCAATAGTGAATGATCAGGATCGGCTTATTACGCGAAGGAAAAATACCCGCCGACAACAGGGTTGCCCTGACACCGGCACAATGCAAATGGATACAAAAGAACGCCCCGGATGTAAGAGTGATCGCCCAGACCTCACCGGATCGCTGCTATTCGGACAAAGAATACCTTTCCGCCGGCGTGGAGGTCAAACAGGACCTTTCCGGATGTGATATACTTCTTGGAATAAAGGAAGTTCCGGAAAAAGATCTGCTGGCGGGCAAGACCTACCTCTTCTTTTCCCACACCAAGAAAGCACAACTCTACAACCAACGCATGTTCCAGTCCATCCTGGAAAAGAAGATCACCCTCATCGACTACGAATGCCTGGAGCACGACGATGGACAACGTATCCTTGGCTTTGGCTTTTTCGCGGGAGTGGTAGGAGCCCACAACGGAATGATGGCCTACGGTCAGCGCACCGGCCAGTACAGGCTGGGAAGGGTTCACAAGCAACAGAGCTTCCGCGAACTGATACATACTTATTTCGGACTGAAACTCCCCCGTATAAAGATCATCGTCACCGGCTCGGGCCGTGTAGCCCATGGGGTATTGGAAGTGATGAACCTCATGGGCCTCATCGAAGTGGAACCCGACGAGTTCCTGGAAAGGAAATTCTCCTACCCGGTATTCACCCAGTTGAAAGGCCCGGATCTGTACG
>DASZWE010000668.1:0-4175 GCA_035546735.1 Puia sp. | reverse complement strand
TTACCTCTTCCAGTACATTACCTGCAATGATACCCCCACTTCCTGGGTTCCTCTGGGCCGGTACGCGGCCAACGATCAACAGGGATATTACAACCAACAGTAGGAGCCGTTTAACCTTCATGTGGTAAAATTAAACGTCCTCTAACAAAATGAAATTAAATTGTGATTAACGGTCGGGTTTTCACCTTCTTTTAACGAATATTAGCAGTTTTAGCAGCCATTAACAAAAAATATCTAATTGAACTTGCCAGCGGCCTGTCCGTACATTTTCCGTACCTTTGCCCCCCGATTTTAAATAAATACACTATATGGCTACAGTAACCAGGGAGAATATAGGCCTCCTGACGGACAAGATCACCGTCAACGTGGCAAAAGGCGACTACCTGCCGTCTTTTGAAAAGGCTATCAAACAATACGGCAAGCAGGCCAATATTCCCGGATTCCGTAAGGGAATGGTGCCCCCCGGCCTTATCAAGAAGATGTACGGTAATTCCGTACTTACGGATGAAGTATTGAAAACGGTAGAAAAAGAGCTGAATACCTATATGACCAACGAAAAGCTGGAAATATTCGCTCAGCCGCTGCCCCTGCCTGAAAATGACGCCCGCCAGATCGATGTGGCCAGGCCGGAAGATTACACTTTTGCATTCGAGATAGGCCTGAAGCCCGCCTTCAACCTGGCAGACCTTGGCAATGCCAGGCTCACCCGTTATAAAATAGAAGTTACCCCGGCCATGATCGACGAGGAGCTGGAACGTCAGCGGACCCGCCATGGCAAAATGACGGAACCCGAGACAGTCTCCAGCGACGAAAATATCCTGTACCTCCATTTCGAAGAGACGGATGCCAATGGACAGCCCGTGGAAGGAGGCATTCACAAAGACAATTCCCTGCCGGTGAAATACTTCAACGAAGCCACCCGCCCCAAATGGATAGGCCTTAAAAAGGACGATTCCCTCGTACTGCAGCTATCCACCTCCTTCGACGACAAGGAGAAAGACTGGGTATTGAATGACCTGGGCCTGACAAAGGAAGACGCCGGAAAATATTTCCTGATGAAGCTCACCAAAGTTGGGCTGGTGGAAAAGGCTGACCTGAACGAGGAATTCTTCGAGGCATCCGCTCCCGGCAAGGAACTCAAGACGGAAGAAGACTTCCGGAACTATCTCAAGGGCGAGATCCAGGCATACTGGGATGGCCAGACAGGCAATCAATTACAGCATACCCTCTACCACGAGCTGCTGGACCACACGAACATCGAATTCCCGGAAGCTTTCCTGAAACGCTGGATGCAGACGAGCGGCGAGACCCCCAAGAGCCAGGCCGAGGTCGAGCACGAATTCCCTTCCTTTGTCAACCAGCTGAAATGGACGCTCATCGTGGACAAGGTAGTACAGGACAATAATGTTGAAGTCAGTGCGGACGATATACGGGAGTTTGCGAAAAAGCAGCTCTTCGGATACATGGGCATGCCCGCCGGCGGCGAAGAGCAGCCCTGGGTAGCGGACTACGTAGCGCGCATGATGAAGGACCGTAAATTCGTGGAAGATACGGTACACCGCATCCAGACGGATAAGGTCTTTGATTGGGCCCTTACACAGATACACCCCACGGAAAAGGCCATCGGCCTGGAAGAGTTCCAGCACATGCAGGAAGAACATCAACATCACCACCACTAGTCATATTCGATCCCTCATACACAAGCCCGGGCAGTCACCCCGGGCTTTTTTGTTCCGATTCCCGCACATTTTTTCGCCAGAATGGGGTATTTTGTGGGCCCTTACTGGCATACTGTCAGCTTTTTGGCAGTTTAAAAGTTTGGACAGAGATTTGAAAGGAAAGTAAATTGTCCTGGCAATAGAAGAGGCATTAAAACAAAAAATAGACTATGAATCTATCAAGCGAATTCGAGAAGTATGCTGTGAAACACCAAGGGATTTCCAGTAATACATTGAACGACTACAACAAATATGTTGTCACCAATCTTACCCCCAACATTATTGAAGAGCGCCCGATGAATGTAGCCGTCATGGACGTATACAGCCGTCTGATGATGGATCGTATCATTTTCCTGGGCTATCCTATCAACGACGAGGTGGCCAATATCGTCACTGCCCAGCTGCTGTTCCTGGACAGCACCGACCGTCACCGTGATATTCAAATGTACATCAATTGCCCCGGCGGCAGCGTATACTCCGGCCTGGGCGTTTATGATACCATGCAATATGTTACCCCCGATGTTGCCACCATTTGCATCGGCATGGCAGCTTCCATGGGTCAGGTGCTCATGTGCGCCGGCACAAAAGGCAAACGCACAGCGCTCAAGCATAGCCGTGTCATGATGCATCAGCCCAGCGGCGCCATCGGCGGACAAACCTCCGACATTGAGATCACGGTCAACGAGATCAAAAAGCTAAGGAAGGAATTGTACGAGATCACCGCCTATCACACCGGTAAGACAGCCAAACAGGTGGAAAAGGACAGCGATCGCGACTACTGGCTGACAGCCCAGGAGGCCAAGGATTACGGCCTGGTAGACGAAGTGCTGCTGCTCAACCCCCGTAAGGAAAAGAAAGACTAATCACCGACAGATCCAATTACGAGAACTTTAAATCACACAATAATGAATTATTCGAAATATCAGCTGAAGCCCACTTATTTGGAGGACGAGCCGGATGAAAAGGAACCCAAAGACGAGAAAGGCCCTGAATTCGGACTGCTGGCCAAAAAGATGGAGAAATATTTTTTCGAGAACAGGACCGTGGAGCTGTGGGGACCGGTAGATGACCGTAGCGCTAAGGAAGTAGTGACCAAACTGCGGTTGCTGGACGCCGACAAGCCCGGGGAAGAGATACGTTTTTTCATCAATAGCCCTGGGGGAGTAGTTACTTCCGGCATGGTTATTTACGATACGATGAAGCTGTTGAAAAGCCCCGTAAGCACCATCTGTATGGGACTGGCCGCTTCCATGGGCTCCATCCTCCTGAGCGGGGGAGTAAAAGGCCGCCGCTTCGTCTTCCCTCATTCCGAGATCATGATCCACCAGCCCAGCCTGGGAGGGTATATGCAGGGAGTAAGCGTAGACCTGGAGATCACTGCCAAGCAGACAAGAAGAGTAAAAGACATCAGTGCCAGGATCCTCGCCGAAAATTGCGGAAAGAAGGTGGAGCAGGTAATGAAGGATTTTGACAGGGATTACTGGATGGATGCCAAAGAGGCCATCGAATATGGCATCGTAGATCAGGTCATCGAAAAGATCTAGTGAAATAACTAGCTAATAATCAATTACTAAACAGGCCGCTTTCGTTTAGCACGGGGCGGTCTTTTTTTCCCACATGCTGGTATAATCCAATAAGTTGGGTAACTTTACAGTCAATCTGAATACTTAGAGAAATGGCAAAAAACACCTTACATTGTTCCTTTTGCGGGCGCAACAGAGATGAGGTAAAGATCCTCATTGCCGGACAGGAAGGGCATATCTGTGAGAACTGTGTGGAGCATGCGCAGGAGATCATTCAGCAGGAGCTTATGATCCGTGAGGATACACCGGGCGGCAGCTCCTTCAAGCTCACGGTCAAAAAACCTATTGAAATAAAGCGTATCCTGGACGAATACGTCATTGCCCAGGATGATGCCAAGAAAGTGCTGTCCGTAGCCGTATACAATCATTATAAGCGCCTGCAGCAGAAGGTAGTGGAGAATGAAGTGGAGATCGAAAAGAGCAATATCATCATGGTGGGGGAGACGGGCACGGGCAAGACCCTCCTGGCCAAGACCATCGCCAAATTGCTGAATGTACCCTTCGCCATCGTAGACGCCACCGTATTTACAGAGGCCGGCTATGTAGGTGAAGACGTGGAAAGCATCCTAACCCGCCTGTTACAGGTATGCAATTACGATGTGGCGGCGGCCGAAAGAGGCATCGTCTACATCGACGAAATAGATAAGATAGCCCGCAAAGGCGACAACCCTTCCATCACCCGCGATGTCAGCGGCGAAGGCGTGCAGCAGGGATTGCTGAAATTGCTGGAAGGCACGGATGTGCTGGTGCCTCCGCAGGGCGGAAGAAAACATCCGGAGCAGAAGCTGATAAAGATCAATACGCAAAATATCCTCTTTATCTGCGGCGGCGCCTTCGATGGCGTGGACAAGATCATTGCCCGCAGGATCAATAC
>DASZWE010000667.1:0-23494 GCA_035546735.1 Puia sp. | reverse complement strand
GCACGTATTACAGATGCCGCCCGCCGCGGGCAGGCAGAGGTTGTCGATAGTGACCCTCGACCCCGACAAAGTGCTGCCGGATGTGAACAGGAGCAACAATAATTGGAAGGGTGAATAACCCCCTGCTTCACCGGGATTTATGTTTAAAAAAGTCTTGAAAAAAATTTTTGTGAAAGCTTTCCAGACCGTATCTTTGCACTCCTTTCGGCGGAAGGCCGGAAGGTAAAGGGAGTTTAGCTCAGCTGGTTCAGAGCATCTGCCTTACAAGCAGAGGGTCGGCGGTTCGAACCCGTCAACTCCCACGAAATCAAGCACTTACAAGGTGCTTTTTTTGTTTGGCCTAACATTGGCACTAACATAGATATATTACTGGCATCATTCAACATCTTTTTGCCTTAGTTCAACTATCTATATAACGTTTAGCACTATACCACGTCCACCATATTTACGGCAGAAAGAGCGTGATCAGAACCATGGAAAATCTTGACGACAGGATTCAAATAATCGAGCGCCTGATCCGTATTCTTTGATTCCCGCTTCAATTTCCTTTGGCAAACGTATAAATCTTATTGTAACACAGGGTACAAAAGCTAAAAGGGTACCTTTCCATACAAGTACCGCTTGATCGAGTAATCAATGGGCCAAAGCGCCATTTTATAAGACTGCAAATGATCGTGACCCATAATATGGGGCTTTATGAACGTCTCCGGCAAATTGAAGCGCCTGTCGATCAATATCACAATGTCGTCCGTGGTTTTAGAAGCTAAATATTGACTTACATCCTTCACAAATCCCTCCGAATCCGCCAACAATGGCGGCTGGAAGTCATTTAAAAATTCATTAAATATGCAAAATATCCTACCCCTCAATGTATCATGTTTATGCTGATCACGCGCCTTTTTCAATGTCCTCGTCAACCGATCCACTAAGTCCTTCCGCCGCGCCGAACTGCGATGCCCTACATGCATATTAAAAATCAAATTCTGTTTCTCGTTCAACTCATAGGTGTTCTTAAAGAAAAAAATCTACATCGGCTTCCTTCTTACCCTCATGATACTCGTAGTAATTCTCTTGGGTGCCACCTTTCAACTCCACCCGCAAATGCCCATCTTCGAAAACACCTCCAAGATGCACTTGCTGTTATCACCCAGATATCCAAGCAATTGCGCTAACATCTTGTGCGTATTAATTTCCGTAATGTGATCTTGCTTGAAAAATATATACCCTACACCCAGATTGGACGTCTGCATGTCGCGCCCTAAACGCATATTCCAGCAGCACCTCGCACAAAATATCCTTCACTTTCTCAGAATCATGTTTATTCGCCGTGAGTAGCTTGTATTGCTCCTTATTAAATCTATCCGCGTAGTCTAGGAGGAATGAAACCTCCGCCAACCGATAAAAGGTGGGCACCGAAGGTCTGAAAACCAGTGCCTGAACAAAATGAAGTTCATTTGTGCGCATATTCTCCAAAAAATCAAACTCAAAAAAATCATTCCCCCAAAACGACATTATTATATTATACGTCGTCTCCACCACTGCCCTGTCATAATACCTTCGGATCGCATAGGGCGAAGAAAGGTCATCGTAATGCCGTTTCCACCTCACCATCCAATTGTCTCTTGTAGAGTGCATAATGAATACGATTTACGTCGGCCGGAAATATAGCAAGATTCAAGAAGCGCTGCCACCGTTTTTACACCCAATTTTCAAACAAAAATCCCTCATGGTAAACGCCCGCCGTCCTTTTGCTATATTTGTAGGATAACATCCCCTTGGCACTAAATGAGAAACTGCAAATAGATCCATCGGTTAGCAACTCTGCTGCGTCAGAAAGAAGACTGATTGCGTTGTCCATCAACCAAACGGGATTTATACTCCGAAAGGAAATCCCGGACTTTGAATGTGATTACATGGTATCACCGCCTGGAGAGCTTCATTACGAGTTATCATCCGGACTTTCGCCTTTCAGCAGTCCAATTTCGCATGGTAGTACTAGTTCTAGCCTAGTCGTATGTGTTGGTCATTTTCTCTGATTATACAGCTCCCCCTCCAAGAACGGCGGCTACAGACTGTAATATAACATCTGGCCTTGCCGAGTACTCCCCTCGCACTTCAACCGCATAGTCTTCAGAGGATCGATTCTCCTTAATATAGTCTTTTGTCAACTTCGTTCTTGCATACCTGTTCGCGCAATCCTGACGATTAATTATATAACCTGAACAAATTTATGAATAAGAAACTGTGTGCTTGGATCGAGGGAAATGGCATGTTTCGTACACTATTCCGCAAACTGGCTCTCTAGGATTTTGCGTCGACCGATCGCTGCAAAGTGCAACTCCTAATTGCTATTGAAAAGGAAAAAATGACAGTTGGTACTTATGGCGTTCAATTCGCTGTCGAGCGGCGTAAAAAGGAGATGCAGTTGTTACCACATTATCTCCCGCTTTTTTTGGGGTTCATGCCTTCGCTGGCATATATATCGCTGGCCACCATTTTCCATGTGTTCCCCCATAATTATTTGGGGCTGGCACTTTCCCAGTCTTTGGCCAGTGGAAAGTGGGGAGAATATTCTCAAATCATCTCATTGATCCTTGATAGCAATAGCGGCATGCCGCAAATTCTCATTGATCATCAGCTGGCAAGCCAATCGCGTATTGTCATTGCCGGCACCTAGCTTTCTGATTATCGCAGCTTCATTTTCCTCCATAATAGCAGCATCCCCTTGTAGTCCCGATACTTCCACGAGGCAGGTTCCACATCGGCACATGCCTTTACAGTCACCGAAACCCTCCACAAATATTTTATCCGTAATCAGGTGCATTAAATTCCGGTACTCACCCTCGTAGGTGCTGATGCAGTGCTTTTCCCCAGAATAGACTACGGTA
This sequence comes from Puia sp., assembly GCA_035546735.1. Taxonomy (GTDB): domain Bacteria; phylum Bacteroidota; class Bacteroidia; order Chitinophagales; family Chitinophagaceae; genus Puia. The sequence continues at coordinate 20,606 of DASZWE010000667.1, read as the reverse complement.
ACAACAATATCACGTGCACGGGTATTCATTTTTTTGCTATTGGTTGTAAGAGCGTTTATAGCCAAAATTCGTCTTTCCAACTCTCGATGCGCTCTATATCCTCCTTGCCTCCTGGGCGAACGGCGGCAGCCAGGTTAAGTTGTTCTTCGGTAGCTATCTTCTGTATTTCATCAAATAATATTCGTTCTTCGAACCGAATATGTTCCTCCAATTCCTTTTCTATTCGGGTCAAGGTGTTTACATCAGCCTGCTTTTGTGTAAATAATTGGCTCAACGTATAATGGTCAGCCAGCGCCGTAGTGATCAATTCATGCCCGGCGCCAAGAATAGGGAAGATATATTCCTCTTCCAACTTGAAATGACCGGCTAAATGGCTCTTATAAAAGAAATCGCAGAATTTTTTAATTCGCTGCGGCTCAATTGCTTTCCTAAGACCCATCCTGATCTTCCAGGATACCAACAACGCCTGATGATGGTCATGGCTCAGGGGTTGCAGGGCACTATGTCGTTTGATAGGTGTCATAAGCCGGCATTTGAATAGTCTTGCGCGACGCTCCTCTCCATTTCTATGGCCTTGGGAAACAGAATATTGCTTTCCAGGTGGATATGCAAATGCAGGTCCTCTTCAAATTCCTTCAGCAATCCAAAGGCCACTTTATAGGTATTGCAACCATCCGCCGGGACTGCATAGTTATCGCACAATTGAGCAATTCTCCTGAACCGTTCGCCTTCCGCATCATGTTCATGGTTCATCATCCGAATCGGACTTTCTACCGATCCAAAGGAAGGGCGGTTTATCTTGTAGCCGCTGTCTTTTGCCTTCGCCAGGTGGTGAATATAAGGGAATAGGATCAGTTCTTCCTTTTTCATGTGTTTGGCCAGTTCCCCAGCTGTCACGTCGAACAGTTCTGAAATTTTAAACAATTCCGGATGGCGGTCTCCGTGCGCATTGCATATCCGATCCAGGTAAGACTTGATCACCGGTATTTTTTCCGTAACATAGCGATGGTGTTTCTTTTCGATATGATCCGCCAGCAAATCGATCGGCCATTTATTGTAATCGATGGCGCCTTTGTCCGATGGTACATTTTTTGCTATTAGCTCCCGGACCAATTCCGGAGATTCAATACCTCCTTGTAAGCAGGCATCTTCGATGGTCCTGTTGCCATTACAACAGAAGTCGATATTATATTTCTTAAAGACTTCTGCCAATCGGTAATCACTTGCGACGAGCGATCCAACGTTGCTCTTTTTTGTAATTTCCATGTTAATCATTTTAATCATTAAAAATGAGATTTAAGAAGGCAAATGCCGGATAAAAAAAGGGCTATTACCTTTCCTAATTCCGCGGCAATGAAATACCGATGGTGAGCGGATGGAAACAAGGTTTTCCCGCTAATCCGCGCATCTGCCCGTTTCTCCAACGCAGGTAACAGCCATATTGTTTGCGTTACCAGGAGGGAGAGCGCTGCCCCATATCCCGCAATAACCCAAACATTCAAATGGCCATTATCAATGAGAGTGCCAATAACGATGATTATGGCAAAGGCCCACTCCATTTTATTTAGCGCCCGGAACACGAGTTTGCCAATGCTTAACCCTATCGGAAGCGTGACGCCCGGCGCCCGGAACTTTAGCCGGGTCTCCATAAAACTAATAGCGCAAATAAAACCAACCCACAGAAATGAGGCCGCTATCATGATGAAGTATCTTAGATTTTCCATGTTCAATCCTTTGTGTTGTTGGTTCGTAATAACTTATCCCTTTCCGGAGATATAGGCAATGAAGTAATACACCGCCCACACGCCTACGCCGATAACAAGTATCCATACCCAGGACGGAATGCTTCTGGGCGTTTCACTGCCGGTGATCAGGAATTTTGTCTGATCGCCCTTCCCGTAAGCATTGATCATCATTGGTAGGATCCCGTCTACCACTGCGTTTTCCTTAATTCCTTCCACGGCGATAGCCGGCCCGTTTCGCACTTCAAAGGGTATCAGCCGGATACCTTCCTTACCATGGGGATCTTTGCTTACTATTTTGAGCGTATGAGGACCATCTACCAGTTTACGCGTATCCAATTCAAAATTCACCGGGGAAACAAAGTTGGCTATTGGTTGTACCGCGTCATCTATAAATAGGTATATAGTGGTTCTGCCTTCCATATCATTCCTCCTTTAAAATAAACCTTTTAATGTGATCTTTGCCTTGCTCGCCAGGGCGTATGATCCATTTTATCGAATAGAATAATGTAAAAAATACCACAACAAAGGCCACCCAAACAATCAACATGTCCCATTGATGCTGGGGTCCAGTACCATGGGTAATGCCCCGCAATATCTTCGGCTGTTGCTGTTGGCAGGCAGGGCATCCCAGCGTGACAAGCCGCAGCCATAGCAGGTTCGTGATTAGAAAGAGTTTTTTCATACACTTGGTCCGTTTATTTTATTAGGTAATCCATAACTACGGATTTGGTTTGAGCTTAATGATATCCATAATTTTCTTTATCTCCTCTGTCGTCACTTTTTTCCCGTTGTTGCCCCAGCTCGTTTTCTCGTGGTTCATGATGGCGGTGATCTCTTCGGCGCTCAGGTTATTATTGGTCCCAACGGCCGGCATAGCACCATATCCTTCTTGAATACGTCCTGTATACCCGTTCATGATAATATTCACCATTAATTCCGGGTCGTCGCTCAGCACTACGGAGCTTCCTTTCAGCGGAGGGAAAGCTCCTTTTAAACCTTCCCCGTTGGGTTGGTGGCAACTTTGGCAATTCGTGGAATAGAGCGCCATGCCATCCAATTCTTTTACCCCCGCAGCAGCACCTGTTGAAGGGGTTGCCCGCTTATACAAGAAATCCGGGGTAGGGGTTCCGTCGGGAAGCTTGGTTTGAACCAGGGATTGCAGATAGGCCACGAGTTGAAGGGCCTCAGGGGTAGCCACCACTTTACCCTCATCTCCCGCTGTATATTCCGGAGGAATGTTTACGATCACATCGCTTTTTGCTGGCTGCTTTTTTACCGTAAAGAGCCAAGGGTACCCAGGCATAATGGACTCTTTGACGAGAATTCTTGGGTTGTATAAATGTACCAGGTTCCAATCCCTGCTGGATTGACGCACGCCGACGTTGGTAAGGTCGGGGCCGGTACGCTCGCTGCCGAGCAGGTTGGCCGTATTCCGCCAGAGATCCGTGCGGTGATTGCCGGCATAGTCCGCCGCAATACTTGGCCTTGAACCCCATACCTTGTCCATTTCCACGTTACGAACCTGCTGGGTGTGACAGGCTATGCAACCGTTCGCGATAAACTTTGCTTTACCCTTTGCCGCCGCTTCGCTTAAAGGAATGGCGTTGGGCAAGGGGACAAAATTACGCTGGTTGTCGAGCGCAGGAATAATGGCTACCAGCGCCGTTAAACCCGTAAAAAACAGGAATGCGGTCCAAAATAACTGTTTATGATTATTGAAAAAATCCATAGCATGCCATTTTACAACTTGTTTAGTGGTTCAGTGGACACGACAGCAGATCGGGATATTTTCTCCAGGGCTGCTTGTTTCACATCTATAACAGCGTTGCCGACGATCATCTTATATACATTATAAGCGAAGAACAGGTGGGAAAACCACATGAGGCTTCCGCCAATGGCTCGCCAAAGCCAGTAGGGCGCCATCAGCATGACCCCGTCCAAAAAGGGCTTGCCTTCCGTCCACATGACCCCTTTTAAAGTCGCGCCGTACATCAGCGGGAATGTATAGAAAAGCAGCCCTATCAGGGCCAGCCAGAAGTGGGCCCCGATCGTTGTTTGAGGCGCTTCTTTTCCTGTCAGCCGCGGTATCACCGCATAAATGGCTCCCCAAACAAAAAAACAGATGATGCCATACATGGTCAGATGCGAATGGGCCACGGTAAAGTCTGTAAAATGCCAGATTAAATTGGTGGACCGGAATGCCTCTGCCGTGCCCTGCATGGAGCCAGTAAAATAAAAGACGATCCCAGTGAGGAAAAAAGGCAACGTATAGCTTCCCGGTATTTTATACCAGGCACCATTAAATGTCATGATAAAATTAGTGGTACCCGCTGCTACCGGGATGATCATTCCTATGCTTCCAACGATCGCCACTGTCTGCAACCACCAGGGGATCGAACTGAAAATAAAATGATGTGTTCCGATGAGCGTATAGAAGAGTATCTGCGTCCAGAAAGCCAGTATACCCAGGCTATAAGAATAGATGGGTTTGTTCAATTGCTGGGGGAGAAAATAATAAACGATGCCGAGCGTGAATAACATGAACCACATACCCACGCCCTGGTGCATATAATAGCCTTGTATGATCGTCTCTCCCAATCCATCCTGCCAGAAAGGGAGATAGGCGGTGACGACAATAACAAGAGCAAAGATCGTAGCCCCGACGATGTACCAATTGGAAATATAGATCTCCTTGGTCTTGCGTCGTCCTATCGTCTGCAAAAAATTAGTCAACGTGAGCGCTACCCCGATAGCAAACAGCAACATCACCGGCCAAATATATTCCCGGTATTCCCCTCCCCCGTTATTAATGCCCGCCATCAGGCATATGGAACCCAGGATAACAGCCAAATTAACAGACCAAAGCGCATACCAGGCTCTCTTTATACTGGCAAGGGCGGCGTTGCTAACCATGGGTACAATATAATATCCCAGCCCCATCATGGCTAGTGATGCCCACCCCCAAAAAACCGCGTTGGTATGAACGGGGCGAATGCGGCCGAAACTTAGCCAGGAGAGATGATCAGCGTCGGGCGCTACGAATTTTATACCCATGTATTCGCCAATGGTTGTCCCGAAGAGCAACCAGAACGTGGCGCTGCCAATATACCAAAGTATAATCCTGGAAAGTGCGGGTTCTATATCGGGCCGTTTTGCCGCTTTCTTCTTTATTCCCACAAAAGGCAGAAGGCTCAGGGCATTTATATTTGTAAGCACCCCCTTGTCATCCGCTCCTGCCGTCGCTTCACCCGACAGTTCGGTGCCTGTCAGGTGATAATCCAAGGCTGCCTTTCGTTGGAGCAATATTTCTTTTTCGCCTTCAGGCAGGGACTGGAGATAAGCAGCAAACTTTTCAGCTTCTTCCGCGTTGTGCCGTATACGCCGCTGCTTTGCAATATTGGACAATTTTACAGCCATCAGGACAATCCCGGCCAGAATCGGAATAAGTACGAGGGTAATGGCGATGACAATACCCGGCTCTTGTGAGAGCGGTCTGTTTTGAGCCGACTGAGCAAAGCCTTGTTGCGCTGAAAAAATGGCAATAAAAACGAAAAAGATCTTGGGCCATCGAGTGCTGGATAGGATGATCCCTATCTCCCGACTGTCTAATTTATCCAAATATTTTTTAAATTTCCTGGCATCATCCACTTCTCTATCTTCCCGCTGCTCACGCATAAATCTCCTGGTCCAGGCCAATAGCACCAAAGAGACGACAAGCATACAGGACACAACAATGATCGCCAGGAAGGCAATCCCGCTAGCAGGATGAGTATGCTGTAATAATTCCTTATCCATGTTAGAGATATTAATACCTTTTTATCCTTTTTATAGCTAAAAAAATCACCGCTTTAGAAAACTTAAACCTAAGTCCAGCTTTTCATTAAACTCCCCCACTCTTGCCGATTGCAACATTATTTTAATCCTTTCCCGTATCTCTTTAAATTCGTCGTGAAGGGGGCACGGCTTTTTTTCTGAACAATTCTCCAATCCCAATCCACAGCCTGTAAATAATTTATCCCCATCTATGGCCTTTACAATATCCGCCAACGAATATTTTTGGTGCTCGCTATCCAAATAGAATCCCCCATTGGGGCCTTTCGTCGATTGCAGCAGTTCCCTCTTGGTCAATTCCTGCAAGATCTTCGCTATAAAATGTTCCGGGGAACCAGTCCCTTCAGCAATTGCCTTAATCCCAACCTTTTCTCCCTCTTTAGACTTTTGGGCTATAAACATCACGGCTCGGATACCATATTCGCAAGTTTTAGAAAGCATTCTTATGATTATAGAGCAAAGATAGAAATAAAATTATAAATAAAGAGTAATTTGTCTTTTATTTTATCCCGTTTAAACTTCAAATAAAAAAGGGACCCTTACTTCCCTTTGATTCGCGCCCTTTTGTCGCTGGGAACGTGACGCCCCGATCCGTCCAATTTCTATCCTGAACATGGGGACGCAAATAATTTCTAATCCGAAAAATTCGAACGCTGTAAATAAAAGTTACAATTCCCGGCCAAACCGTTTATGGACGAACGAGCTTCGAGTTTTGCCTTGAAATGGCTTGCCCGCTGCTGAGCCTCCATTAGGTAGTCACATTACCTACACGCCTGAATTTAGATCCACACTGGCTTGATCTGGTCATCCATGTCCTTATCTGGCCTGTTTGCGTGTTAGGCATTCGTTGCATTTACTTTTACTCCGTTATTGGAAATTTACCAGAACAATACGTAGATGACGGTGAAAAGGTCGTTCTTGATATTCAATTGCGATTTTTATGTGTTTTCAAGATCGAATGCATCGAACCCGGAGAGCAACAAAGCACATCTAACCTCCACGCGAATCTCAGATATCCCTGTCCTTCATCCCTTCCGGGCTGACTCCAAGTTCGAATCCATTCCCTATGGATTTAACCCGAAAACCCCTGCCCTTTCCCTTGTTCAGACAGAGCTATTCTCAAAAGCAAGCAATTATAAATAATTTCCTATGCCCACCAATAAAAAGAAAACCCGAAGATAATTGGAGCGCACAGCAGATATAGACGCAAAAATAAATTAGTGTTCCAAAAAACATTTTAACAGGCTCCGCGCTAACAAAGTTTCAGGCCGGTTCCCTATAACCTCAACAGTAAATTAAAACATCCAACCAACCATCATTCGTCCCCTACTGACTACACTACACCCTTTTACATCACTCAATTTCGAACAAAATTATAATATAATGCATACGCCTTACTTTACCTAGACTTTCTAGTTAAGTAGACGTTAACTTGTCGTAAGTCATCTTCCTGCCTTACTGCAAAAAAACATTTTTTATTTAAACGATTTGCCATACATTTATAGTCGCAATTTTTTAACACACCTCTACTCAGCCGTAAAACCTGCTACACCTTTCTGAGGAATTTCTTTTGGCCATTTTGAGCAATATCAGCACGGAACAGTTTTGTTTAGTTATTCAGTTAAATCTTATCCCTCCTTTGCCGCCAAACAATTTGTCTTCTTGTCTTCACAATTCATTCCATACCTTATCTACTGGAGTCATCTCCGTACTACCTCTTCTGCTCCTTATGGAATAGTTACACATTATCTCAGTACATACCGAAAGTCGCCATTGACGTTCCCCGCCAAAGTACTTGATCTGGTCAATTTCAACATGGCCACATCCTTCACATTCATGCCATTTGCCAAATAAATAAAGAACCAAAAGTCCCTACACATGATCTTGTTGGCGTCCAGGGATTGGTATTCATAAATTCGTTGAATATCGTCAATTGGAACCGCCTTTTTAATGTTTCGCCCAATCGGAATTATGTACTTCTCCGGTCCGAAGGGGTAAAGATCACGGTCGATTAGTTTCTTGGCAATGGCAATGTCGAATATTCGTCTCAAGCACCGCAGGTAGAGACTGGTAGTCGTGATCGAATTATCCTTCTCTTTCATCCACTTCTCATACCGGTGCAGCTCCAATTCTGTGATATCCGAGAAACGTAACTGTGGAAAGTAGTCAAGCAGGCTCGTCAAACTCGACAAATAACACCCGGCGGTTCCGATACGGTCCTGCGCCTCCAGTTTCAGAATATAGTTCCCATAGTGGCTGGCCACTTCTCCCAAAGCTCGAAAATCCATCTCGGACTTCAGAGGCGGATATTTCCGTTTGCCGAACTGATTTTTGAAATTTTGCCGCCGAATGCCGTTACGGCGATCCTCCGCTGTCGCATCCGTTCCGCGATCTGCATCCATGCCTTTAAGGTCTGTCGACGCCGGCGAGGCAGTCTTTGCTGGGCGTTTACGAGCATGGGAGGCAAAAGCAAAAAATTCATCGCTAAAGGCTTGGAAAGAAAATTTTCTCAGATTTTTGATAATTGTTTTTGCCCGCTGCTCTTCCTTTTCCAATTTTTCCTTAATCTCGCGCAACTTAATACCGAGGCGGGGAGAAGAGAGTTTCTCAAAATCCTCTGCTGACAGGTAAATCCCTAAGGAATAAAGCCTGGGGTCTCGGTTAAAAGTTACCCGAAGTACAACGGGATAGTTCTTTGTTTTTTTACTCATCCGACGCTTGTTCAGGATGATGGCTGTAGTAACTGACATAACTCACGATTTTTAGATTTTGAACTAACAATAGGCCTAACACACAATTGTTAAACAGCGATCTGAATACAACAAGGAAGTTATGCAAAATGTTTCAAACAATTGACAAACAATTACTTGAAGCAAAATACAGCAAAATAAGATTAAATAAAGTAAAGGTAAAACGATACTTACAAGCAGAGGGTCGGCGGTTCGAACCCGTCAACTCCCACAAAAAAGCCCGTTCAAATCGAACGGGTTGTTTTTTTTGCTCATCCGCGTTTAAAAATAATTTCCCGCAGGGCGTAATTTGACTTACTTTTATTTCCCATATGTGAAATATCTATATTGAGTCACTATAGGAAATATACTGATAAACAACTGCTTGCTCTACTCTCCCAAAATGACGAGGCGGCTTTTTCTGCCATTTATGACAGGTTCTGGCAACGTCTGTTCGTCATCGCGTACAATCGTGTAAAAGATACTCCTGCCGCCGAAGACATCGTCCATGATGTTTTTGCCAGCCTTTGGGCCAACCGCGCCTCCATCGACGTCGAAGCGCTCGAAAACTACCTGGCTGTGGCGGTCAAATACACCGTGCTGACAAAGCTGAAAAAACAGGCCCGTGAAAAAGCATTCGTTCAATCTTCCACGGATACCCCCGTCATCGCCTTGCCGGCGGAGGACGCTGTGCAAGCCCGTCAGCTACGGGAACTGATACATTCGGAGATCGAACGGTTGCCGGAGAAATGCCGCCTGATATTCAAATACAGCCGGGAGAAAGGCATGCCCGTAAAAGACATCGCCCATCAGCTGCACCTGTCTCCCAAAACGATCGAGAACCAGCTTGCCAAGGCCGTCCGCCATTTGAGGGTCGCTGTTCGCAGCTTCCTGCAAGTCCTTTTCTGATCCTACCAAAAAAAATTTGTATCCGCATAGGGGATCGCGCTCCTTTCTTATACTACCCTTGTATAAGCCTATGCCAATACCCAGCGACATCCACGAACTGATCGAAAAATATCTTGCAGGCACTGCCGATACGGAAGAGGTCCGCCGCTTGCAGGCATGGTATGATTCTTTCGACGACAGCCAGGCCGAGATCGAGGCATCTCCGGGAGACGATGCCGGAAAGCTAAGAGACCGCATCCGCCGGCGGTTGCAACAAACCATTGCAAAGGAACAAAACAGTTCCCTGCTGTCCGGACGCAGATTCCGCATCCGATGGATGGCCGCCGCGGCGGCAGCGCTCATCCCGTTCATCGGCATCACCTGGTACCTGCTCTCCTCCCACCCCGTTGCCAAACCCGACGCCTCCCGGCCAGTTTCCCAGCCCGTTGCAGCCGATATCCGCCCCGGCGGCAACAAAGCCGTGCTTACGCTGGCCAATGGCCAAACCATCGTGCTGGATAGCATAGTCCATGGCATCATAGGACAGCAAGGCAATATGAAAATAGAAAAGCGCCAGGACGGACAGGTAGCCTATTCGGCGGACCGTCAGCCCCCGGATGCCCATGACGCACAGACCTTCAACGTCGTTACCACCCCTCCCGGAGGACAATACCAGGTGACCCTATCGGACGGCACCAGGGTTTGGCTGAACGCCGCGTCGTCCATCCGCTTCCCCGTAGCCTTCACAGGCAGGGACAGATATGTCGAGATCACGGGAGAAGTATATTTCGAGGTGGCCAAAGACCCCTCGGCCACTTTCAGGGTCAGGGCCGCGGGCGCCGAAATGAAAGTGCTGGGCACCAGCTTCAATGTCAACGCTTATTCTGACGAACCCGCCGTGCGGACGACGCTGCTGGAAGGAAAGGTCGCCGTATCCACTTATCCGGCCTCCTATGACAAGCCGCAACAATATCTACAGCCTGGCCAGCAGTCGGTCATCGGGAGGACAGGCAGTATCCATATCGTAGACCACGCGGACATCGAAGAGGTCATGGCCTGGAGATACGGACGTTTCCAGTTCAAAAGCAGCGACCTGCAAAGCGTTATGCGGCAGATCGCCCGATGGTACGACGCCGAAGTGGTATATACAGACCAGGTAAACCTGCATTTCACAGGACAGATCACGCGAAATATCAATGTATCCAAGGTGCTCGAACAGCTGACGCTCACCGGAGAGATACACACGAGGATAGAAGGAAAGAAGATATTTATCTCACATTAATCCCTGAATGCTAAAACGCTTTTTATGAATGCACGCGATAGATAACCCGGCAAAAGGGTGCAAAAGAAAAACCGGATCCTGTTAACGGCAGAACCCGGGGTCATCTGAGCATCTAATAAACGTATACCATGCTGCTTATTAATAAACTCAAACGATGCAATATATGTATTTTACCGCTGTTTGCCAACCCGGCAAAGGCCATTTCGGTCTTGTGCGTCTAACGATTAGGATTATGAAACTTATTACAGTTTTAATGATCGCCGCCTGCCTTCAGGTAAGTGCCCGCGGACTCTCCCAGACGGTCACGATCCATGAGAAAAACATTCCCCTGGAAAAAGTATTCGAAAAGATAAGGCAGCAGACTGGCTACCAGTTCTTTTATGTCGACGAGCTGCTTCGGTCGGCAGCTCCCGTCACCATTTCCGTCAGGAATGAAAGCCTGGACAAGGTCCTTGCCCTCTGCTTCCGGGACCAGCCTCTCACCTACACTATTTCCGATAAGACCATCATTGTCAAGCGGCGGCCGGCAGAATCTGCGGCCGGCCTACCGTCCCCTGCCGCCCCTGCCGATATAACGATCAAAGGCAGGGTCATGGATGATACGGGCACCCCAATGGAAGGCGTCTCGGTCACCATCGTCGGCAGCTCTGCCGGGACGTCTACGGATGCCACGGGAAACTATTCCATCTCCGCACCCCAGGACGCCACGATACGATTCAGCTTCATTGGCTACAAGGCCGTCGAAGAAAAGGTAGCCGGAAGGGCGACGATCGACGTCGTGCTGAAAAAGAACGCATCCTCCATCGAAGAGGTGGTCGTCATCGGCTATGGCACCCAGCGCAAACGTGACCTCACGGGTACGATCACTTCGGTGAAAGGGGAAGAGATCGCCCGTCAGCCAGCCACCAACCCGATATCCTCCTTACAGGGAAGGGTCCCCGGCCTCACCATCGTGAATAACGGCAGGGCCGGCGCGGCCCCGACGGTACGGATCCGTGGCGTCAACAGCACGAATAACGCGGACCCCCTGTACGTGGTGGATGGAGTATTCCAGACCAACATCGATTATCTCAATCCCGGCGATATCGAAAAGATCGAGGTCCTCCGCGATCCTTCCTCCATTGCGGTATTCGGTCTCCAGGGAGGTAATGGTGTTATCATCGTCACTACCAAAAGAGCGGCTAAAGGACAGACCCGCATCAGCTACCAGGGCAATGTCGGCATCCAGCATGTCACGCATAAGATCTCCGTCACGGACGCCACGGGTTTTAAAAAACTGTATTCCGCGCAGCTGGCCAATATCAATGCAGCACCGTTCGACTTTACGAACTATACAGCCAATACCAACTGGCAGGACCTGATCCTTCGCGACGCGGTCATCAATACCAACACGCTCAGCATCTCCAGCAGCGGGGATAAAAGCACTACCCTCATGAGCCTTGGGTACAATACCCAGCAGGGCGTCCTGAAATACGACGGTTATCAGAAATACATCACCCGCCTGAATCACGAGATCCGGTTCAGCAAGGATATAAAAGTAGGCGGCGACCTGACAGGGTTCTACTGGAACCAGCAAAATCCGGGCGCGGACCTCAACAACGGGATCTGGGCGGCCCCTATCGTCCCCGTGCAGCAAAATGCCACTACCTATTACAGCATGCCCACCTTCCAGCGCGCACAGGTCAGCAACCCCGTGGCCAGACTCAACGGCGGCACCAATAATTCTGTCAATCATGGCTATCGCGCCGTCGGAAGTCTCTTCGCGGAGATCAAGCTCTTCAAATACTTCACCTGGCGCAGCGCCTTCTATACCGACCTGGGCTTTAACAGCAGCCGGGCCTATTCACCTCTTCCATTCACCTATATTTATCTGGGAGAGAATGGCGCGCCGACGACCACGTTCTATGATACGTCCGTCCATACCAGCGTGAGCCAGAATCAGGCGGAATACAGGAAGTATCAACAGGACCATACGCTGACCTTCGACAAGTCATTCGGCCACCATCATATCACCGCATTGGCAGGCTTCACTACCCTCTTCCAGGGCAGCACCACCTTATCCGGCAACCGGAAGGACCTTACCCTGAATATTCCCGATGATCCCAACTATTGGTATCTTAATGTGGTCAATGTGAACAATCCCGTATCCAACGATGGCTCCGGCACGGCGGAATCCTATATGTCGTACCTGGGAAGGGTCAACTACTCGTTCAAAGATAAATACCTGATCAATGCTACCTTCCGCAGGGACGGTAACTCCAAATTCGCCGCCCGCAACCGCTGGGGGAATTTCGGCAGCATCGGCCTGGGATGGGTCATCAGCGATGAGAACTTCTTCCAATCCGTCAAAAAGCTCGACTTCCTGAAACTCCGCGCTTCCTGGGGTACCGTGGGCAGTGGACTGGGCTTCGCAGCCAACAGCTTCCTCCCCCTGGTGACTACCGCCAACTCGGGCGTATTCGGGGACAACGTCTATACGTCCGTAGGCCCATCGATCATACCGGATCCCAACCTGCACTGGGAGAGCGTCCGGGGCATCGACCTGGGCGTCGAAGCGCGAGCGTTCGACAACCGGCTGAGCACGGAGATCACGCTCTATGACCGGACAACCCGCGATATCCTTACTACCCTGACCTTGCCGGGCACTGCAGGCAATTATTCCTACCGCACCAATTTAGGTACCATTTCCAACCGGGGCATCGAAGTTAGTCTTGGATGGAACGATAAGATTGGAAAGGACTTTTCCTACAGCGTTAGCGGCAACTTCAGCTACAATAAGAACAAAGTGGTCTCGATAGGTAATAACATCGACTTCGAGATAGTGGGTAATGGCGGCGTCAACCTGACAGAGACTGGTAAGTCCATCGGTTATTTCTATGGCTACAAACAGGTAGGCGTCTACCAGGTGACGGCGGATCTGGATAAGATGCCTGCTTTCTCGAACTCCCTGCCTGGCGATATCGCTTATGCCGACATCAACCACGACGGGGTCATCTCGGATAAGGACCGTACTTATCTTGGGACGCCTTTCCCTACCTGGAATTTCGGCGGCAATGTTACTTTGGGATATAAGCACTTCGATCTGTCCGTCGATGTCAATGGCGTAGCCGGCAATAAGATCTACACCCAGCGCCGTAACGCGACCTTCGCGACACTGAATTATGAGAGCAACCGGCTGAAGGCATGGACAGGACCCGGGACCACCAATGTCGAACCCATCCTCGACAATACCAGAGGGAACAATTTCCTGTTCAGCAGCTATTTCCTGGAGCCCGGAGATTACCTGCGTATCCGCATGCTGCAGATAGGCTATACTTTCTCCCATCCTTTCCTGGCCAAAACACCGGTGAAGGACCTCCGCATCTATCTCAGCGGACAAAACCTGACCACCTTCAGCAAAGTCACGGGATATACACCGGAAGTTGGTATCGGCACACCTACGGCAGCCGGCGCCGACAATGGCACATTTCCGCTGCCGGCCATTTATTCCTTTGGACTTAACGTAACATTCTGAACCATTCAACTCAAGCACAATGACACATCATACATCCCTTCATAAGAGATACAAACTGCTTCTGCCGGTGCTGCTCCTGGCCTGCCTTTGCGGCTGCCGGAAGAATTTCCTGGACGTCGAGCCACAGGGCACCTATACCACCGATACTTATCCCTATCCCGGCGGGTCGGGGCCTTATGACACGTATATCTTCAGCGCGTATGCGGAGATGCGTTCCTTCAACACACATAGCCAGTCTTTCATCTGCGCTACGTTGATGCGCAGCGACGACGCCGATAAGGGCAGCACTCCTTCGGATGGGGGTGCAGATGCCAGCAGCATGGATAATTTTCCCGTTCTGCCCAGCAACGGTTTTTGCAATACGCTCTGGACAGGCTACTACACGCTCATCAGCAAGACCAATGTAGCCATCGACCAGATCCACAACAACGCGAACATTCAGGCTTCGCCGGAAATAAAAGCGCAGTCCGAGGGAGAGGTCCGCTGGCTCCGGGCCTATGCTTATTTCATGCTGGTCCGGCTTTTCGACCGGGTACCGCTTATCGACTCGGTGCTGACGAACCCGGCTTCGCAGTCGAATATACCGCAAAGCAACGCTTCACAGATCTATGCTTCCATAGAGAGCGATCTGCAGTTCGCCGCCGCCAATCTGCCCGCATCATGGGACCCTACCAAATTTCCAGGACGCCTGACCAGCGGCGCCGCGAACGGGCTGCTCGCAAAGGTATACCTGACGGAGAAAAAATGGGACCTGGCTATGTCCACCGCGGACCTCGTCATCGGCTCGGGCCAATATGACCTCAGCACTCCCTATGACAAGATATTCCGTGAAGACGGGGAGAACAGCAAGGAGTCTGTGTTCGAGATCCAGGCAACAGCCAGCCAGGCGGTACAGACGGCCAACGGCATACAGTATGCGTCTATCATGGGCGTCAGGGGATCGGGGACTTTCAATATGGGATGGGGATGGGCTACACCCAGCGCCGACCTGGCGGGAACTTACGAAACAGGCGATCCACGCCGGGCCCGTACCATCCTGTTCACCAGCGACGCCACCCACACCTATCAGACCATCTACGGAGAAACCATACCTGTAGGACTGCCCAACCCGATGTACAACAATAAGGTCTATACCAATCCTACCTACCGGGCAGCTACCGGAAGCCTCGCCGGTTATTGGATGAACGTACGCATCCTTCGCTTCGCCGACGTAATCCTTATGTACGCCGAAGCAGCCGCGGAGTCGGGCCACACCCAGGAAGCCCTTGACAAGCTGGAAATGGTACGCGCCAGGGCAAGGAACGGCAACAGCGCCATCCTTCCGCCCGTCACAACGACGGACCACGATTCGCTCATCGCTGCCATCCGTCACGAACGCCGCGTGGAAATGGGTATGGAACATGATCGCTTCTTCGACCTGGTAAGATGGGGCATCGCCCAGGAAACCCTCAACGCAGCCGGGAAATTGAATTTCTCCGACAGCCGCGATGTCCTGCTGCCCATCCCCCAGACGCAGATCGACCTGAGCAAAGGCGTGCTGACCCAAAACCCGGGCTACTGATAGGCAGCCCCTTCATTCATCATCAAAATATATCAAGGAAATGCTACCATTATTCTCCACCATACATCCGAAAAATATCCTGGCCACAGGCGCCCTGTTTCTCATCCTCCTATCCTCCTGTAAAAAGGATGGCAACCCCAACAAGCTCCCAAGCGTATCGCCGGAACAATATGCGGGCACCATCGACGGGTACAAGAGCTCCGACGAGATCTATCCTAAGAACCTCGTCGCCCACTGGACCTTCGACGACACCTGGAATGAAACCCTCAGCGGGAATGCGCCTACCGACATGACGGGCAATAGCTTCGTGGACGGAGGCGTCCTGGGAAAGGCCGCATCGATCAACGCGGGCTACCTGTATTATGCCACTCAGTTCAGCGCATTCAGGACGGATTCCCTGAAAAGCTTCACCATCAGCCTCTGGATAAAGATCCGGAACAACGGATCAAAAAAGACGATGGTCTTCCAACTGGCCCGGCCCGGCATCCTGATGGGCAATATCAACTTCGCCCTGAATACAAATGCCTATCCCGCCGACAATACCAAGCTTCAGATCCAACCCTATTTCACCACCGCCGGCAATGGCAAACAGGACAACCTCAATGCCAGCATCTATCCGACCATCGGGGCCGATAAATGGACCCACCTGGTGATCACGTACAACGGCAGTTCCGGCTATTTCTATGAGTGGGGCGACGGCGTCAACGTCGGCTCGTATAACAGCCGCGGCACGGGGAACAACCTCTTCAAATCCTGGGAACCCAGCGAGGTCATCATCGGCTCCGACTACAACGGCATTCCCGGCAAATCCGTCAACTCGGACGTAAGCTTCGCGCCCATGACGGCACAGGTGGACGATATCCGTGTATTCAATACCGTGTTGCCGGACGCGCATATAAAAGCATTGTACAACCTGGGAAAAGCCAATAAATGAATTTCACTTCTTTTTCATCTATGGTGCGGAATGTCGCTGTCGGCTGTCTGACATTGTCCAGTATACTTTTCACGCCGGCCTGCGGGACTATTCACGTCCCCGGGCCGGCTAATCCGCCGCCCTCCCTGTCGGGCCAGGACTCGCTGCTGTTCACGAAAGTTCAACGGCAGACATTCCGCTACTTCTGGGAGGGCGCGGAACCCCACAGCGGGATGGCCCTGGAAAGGCTTCATATCGATGACATATATACGCAGCATGACAAGGATATCGTCACCACGGGCGGCAGCGGCTTCGGCATCATGGCGATCCTTACGGGCATCGAGAGGAATTTCATCACCCGCACGGAAGGCCGCGAACGGCTGGAGAAGATCGTAGGGTTCCTTGAAGGAGCTGACAGATTCCACGGCGCCTGGCCGCATTGGATGGAAGGAGCCACCGGAAAAGTAAAACCCTTCAGCAAAAAGGACGATGGCGGCGACCTGGTAGAGACCTCCTTCCTCCTGGAAGGGCTGCTCTGCGCCCGCCAATATTTCCGGGAAGGCAGCGCCGCCGAAAGAGCGCTTGCCCGCCGTATTGACAGCCTTTGGAGATCAGTGGACTTCGACTGGTACAGACAGGGCAAACAGGTGCTCTACTGGCACTGGAGCCCCGACTACGGATGGGAAATGAACTTCGCCGTGCACGGCTACAACGAATGTCTGATCATGTATATCCTGGCGGCGTCGTCGCCGACGCATGCCATAACGCCGGAAGTCTATCACCAGGGCTGGGGAGACTACCGGCAAAAGGATATCCTGCATGCCCCCTTGTTCTGGGCTCACTATTCCTACCTTGGTCTCGACCCACGCGGGTTGAAGGACCAATACGCCGATTACTGGGAACAAAACAAACAGCAGGCGCTTACCAATTACCAATGGTGTGTCGATGATTCGCTCGGCTACAAAGGGTATGGAAAGAACAGCTGGGGGCTGACATCCAGCTACTCCATGAAGGGTTATTCGGGACATGCGCCCACCCGTAGACGCGACCTGGGGGTCATTGCTCCGACAGCCGCGCTATCCTCGTTCCCTTATACGCCGGAGGAATCGTTCCGCGCCATGCGACACTGGTATAACGATTTGAAAGATAAATTGTGGGGCCCCTACGGCTTCTACGACGCGTTCAGCGAACAATATGACTGGTATCCACAACGCTACCTGGCCATCGACCAGGGGCCCATCGTCGTCATGATGGAAAATTATCGTAGCGGCTTCCTGTGGCGGCTGTTCATGAACTGCCCCGAGGTCAGGACGGGTCTCCGCCAATTGGGTTTCGAAAGTCCATGGCTAAAAAAGAAAAATTGATACGATCTTTTTTTCCAAATTTTCCTTACCTTCGCGTACCATTTTTCCCAAGGCCACCGGTGAAATGACAAGCCGGATGTCTCCGTAGCTCAGTTGGTAGAGCAGCTGACTCTTAATCAGCGGGTCCACGGTTCGAGCCCGTGCGGGGACACTGATAGTGAAGCATTTATGTGAGTATATCATATAAATGCTTTTTTTATTTAAAAAATATTACCTTATCGTATGGATATTTCCATCGAATCCCTGTCCCAAAACTTCGAAGATCACCTTCTCCTGGAAAATAACCACCGGATCATTTTCTCTGGAAAGTTCGGCATGGGCAAGACCTTCTTTCTGCAACGTTATTTTGACCAGCACCAGGACAAGTATAACACTATCATCCTCTCCCCCGTCAATTATGTCGTAAGCTCCAATGAAAATATATTCGAGCTGATCAAGGCGGATATCCTCAAACAGCTTTTTCTAACCCGCAAGATCGAGCTAAAGCAGCTGGCAAAGGATACCACCCTCCAAAGGATATCCAACTATATCGAGAAGTCTCCACTTGTGCTGCCCAGGTTCATGGCTAAGGTGCTGGCTAAGATCAACCCGGCCGTGGAAGTCCCCCGACAGCTGATGGAGGAGATCAGCGCCATCGTTAAAGATTACCGCACTGCCTCCAGCGAAGAATTCCAGACATTGACGGAGGAAGTCTCCGACTAACTGGTACCACGATGCGCTGATAGAGATCGACTCCCTGACCCTCAAAAAAGTAGTTAACCTGGAAAGGCTGGGGATCAATGTTCCCGATTCGCTCAAAGAGGTAAATTTTCAGGTGGAGCGGGGGCTTGTCTATATAAAAGGAGCCATCGGCAATCCCGAATATGCGAAGAATGCAAGCGTTCACTTCGATGCCGCTAATCAATTGCTCCTTGGAAAGGGCGTGCATGATCCGATGTTGTCCTATTGCCTGGGTTTATGTGCGTTCTATTTCGATTTTGATCTCCATAAGGCGACAGCGCTTTTTGAAGATGCCGGGCTGCACCTGCAGCTGGAAGGTGACAAGTCCCTGATAGCAAAATGTTACTATGAGCTGGGCAAGCTGTACCATCTGAAGGGAATGGAAGAGAAGAGCCTGCTCTTCTTTCAAAAGGCAGCTTTGGAGAACCCCGAGCTGATGGAGGCCAGGTTCCAATTCCTGAGAATGCTTGTCCTGACAAAGGGAGACACCGGCTCCGTCCATACGCTGTTAACAGAATTGGGGGAGTTCAATTGCTGCTATGTCCTTAAACTTGTCTCGGAGAAGACGTTCAGAGAAAACCCTATCATTATTGAATGGCTCGTCGACGTCACCAAAAAGCAAAATGCTATCCTGGCCGACAGGCTTGCAGCCCTCAGGAGACGATATGCAAAACTATTCGATAAGAACTTCTATACTTCGGAGCTGCGAAAATTAGAAGTCAGCCACGAGTCAAATCAATATTTTACGGCCCTGCTGACACAGCAAAAAGCAGAGCAGCTGGAATACATCCTCAGCACCGATGTGCAGGCATCATTCCAAACCATCGAGGAGCTAAAAGCCAGATATCTGGATTATGAAGCAAATACATGGAAGGACAGTCCACAGCTGCCAAAACTTTCCCAATATATAAGGTCTCAGGAAGAGAACCTGGGATCGGGGACCATCCTCACTGCTTTGGCATCCGACTATGACGATACGGATCTGCAACAGGAAATAGATCGGCGAAAAGCACTCATCGTCCACTATGAAAAAAAATACGGCATCACCCTGGAAGCCGTCAACAAAGCGACACTTGGCCCGGAGATAAAAGAAAAGATGCTGAAAAGGAATATGGGAAAATTAATAAACGCTTACCCCTGGGGCGGCGAGGACAAGGAGGGTGGAAATTGGAGCTTAATGCAGGGTGTTGTATTTATTTCGGCCGTTGTATTTATTATAAAAAACTGGGATTCCAGTGACTATTCCACCAGTTCCACCGGTATTGTCGGTGGCCTGATCGTTGTCTTTCTGTTTATCGTGGAGGTAATCAGAGTGCTGGTCATTGGCCTGTTCAAAGGGGTTAAAATCCGCAAACCTCCGTCCCCGCCAAAAACATAAATTGGCAAAGACTGGTTATAGTCCCCCTACAGATAGATCAACGGATTCCCCGCCACATTCTCGCCCCGGCAGTGATAAATGCGATGCCGCATATTGTCAACATGCTCGCGGTTAAATACCAGCTCATTGGAAAAATAGCGCATGGTATACCCCGTCCGGCGCCGCTGGCTCGTATTCGCCCTGGCCCCATGGATAATACGTGAATCATGCAACGAGTAGAAATTCTTTTCCAGCTCCAGCCACACCACTTTCGACTCGTCCACCTGGGAGTCCTTGATCTTGATATTGAAGATCCGGCTGTCCGTATCCATCTTTTCATATTCCGAAAAACCGTTCCGATGGCTTCCGGGAATAACCCCCATACAGCCATTCTCTACATCCGCCTTGTCAATGGCCAGCCATACGGTGACGATCTTGTCAAACCTGTCAAACCGCCCCTTCCAGTAAGCGCTATCCTCATGCCAGGGAGTCGCTTTGCCCATCCTTGGCTCCTTGCTGATAAAGTGACTGCTCCACAGCCCGATGTTGGGACCGATCAACGGCTCCACCACGTCCAGCACCTCCTCCGCCATCAGGAAGTCGAACAGACGGGGATCCTTCATGTGGGGTACATCCAGCTCGTCCGGCTTAAGATCGCCCCTGTTGGCAAGATGCTCTTCAAAAAGAGTAAATAGTCTCTCG